>JAGLYF010000070.1 GCA_023132435.1 Calditrichia bacterium
TCGACCTATCTGAGACAACTGGGAGACGCTGATCTACGCCTGATTGTTCGAATCCAGAGTTTTTCATATAAAAGGGGAATTCCCTGGGATGATAAGGGACATGGCGGAGGTTTTGTTCTTGATTGCCGGGCACTGCCAAATCCTGGTCGCTATCCGGAATATGTAAATTCCACCGGTAATGACAAGGATGTTATCGCTTTTCTGAAAAAAGAAGAAGATGTCTCACTTTTTCTCAATCATGTGTTTGAAATTGTCGATCAGGCGGTAATGAATTATCAAAAGCGGAATTTTACAGATCTGATGATTGCCTTCGGATGTACAGGGGGCCAGCATCGTTCTGTCTATTGTGCAAACCAGCTCAGCACGTATTTAAGGGAAAAACACAAAATTGATGTTGACGTCCGTCATCGTGAACTCGAGATGATAGAGACCTGATATATGAAAGCGATGATTCTTGCCGCCGGACTCGGCACGCGTTTAAAACCGCTAACGGATTTCACCCCCAAGGCTCTGGTTCCTCTGGCCGGAAGACCACTTCTCTTTTATATAATTGAAAAATTAATTGCAGCGGGTATCAATCAAATCATCATCAATATCCATCATTTTCCTGAAACGATTATTGAAAATGTAGAACAGAATAAAAAATTTGGCATTGAGATAGCTTTTTCACAGGAAGAGATTCTTTTGGATACCGGAGGTGGTCTTAAAAAAGCATCCTGGTTTTTTGATGATGGTCAACCGTTTATCTTACATAATGTTGATGTGCTGTCTGGGATTGATCTCCGCCAGATGATGGCATATCATAATGAGAATAAAGCTCTGGTAACACTGGCAGTCAGACAAAGAAAAACCTCCCGGTATCTTCTTTTTAATCAAGAAAACCGACTGGTCGGCTGGCAATCACTTGAAACAGGAAATACAGAAATGGTGGGAGAATCAGCTCAAAATCCGGAGAATCTCTCTTTTATGGGAATCCATATATTATCTCCGGAAATTTTTCCTCTATTGCCGGGTGAAAATATATTTTCAATTATCAAAGCCTATCTGGATCTGGCAAAAAAGGGACATACGATCATAGGATACAGGAACGATGAGGATTTTTGGGTTGATCTGGGCAGAAAAGAAAACCTGCAAAAGGCGGAGGATTATATTCTCTCAAAAAAATAATCAGGAAATATTTATGGAAAGCACATTTAAAATCGGGCATTATACCGATAAAGAAAATATTACCGGTTGTACGGTAATTCTCTGTCCCCCTGATACAACCGCATCCTGCTACATTTCAGGTTCCGCACCGGGCTCAAGGGAGATTGCTCTCTTAGATCCGGCCCGAAAAATTAATGCGATTCATGCCCTGCTTCTCACCGGTGGAAGTGCCTTTGGATTGAATGCGGCGGCCGGGGTTGTGCAGTATCTTGAAGAAAAAGGGATAGGGTATGAAACACATTTTGGTGTCGTGCCAATCGTACCGGCAGCAGTTATCTATGATTTGAATATAGGTAATGCTGCGATAAGGCCAACCGCAGAAAATGCCTATCAGGCATGCCAGGAAGCGACTAATGATTTGAGTCAACAGGGATCCATTGGGGCCGGTACCGGGGCAACGGTGGGTAAATGGTCTGGCGTCCCAAATGCGATGAAGGGGGGATTGGGTGTTGCCTCTATAAATCTTCAAGATATTTTTGTCCATGCCATCAGCATAGTTAATTCTGTTGGAGATGTAGTTGATGAGACTGGTACAATCATAGCGGGAGCACTTGATAATAACGGTAGATTAATCGCTGAAGGAGATTTGACAAGAAGATGGAATCAGCCGGAAGTGGGATTCTCTGAAAACACCGTTTTATCCGCCATATTGACAAATGCGAAACTAAGTAAACTGGAAGCAAATACACTCTCCAGGCGGGCACAGAATGGTTTGGCCCGGGCGATTATTCCTGCTTCCACCAGTTACGATGGGGATGTTATTTTTACACTTGCAAGTGGCCAAATAAGAAAAGAGCCGGATATTGTTTATGAGTTGGCGACAGAAGCGGTCCGACGTTCAATCATTTCCGGTGTGAAAAATACAGAGAGCCTTGGTAATTTTCCAACAGCAAAAAGTTTAAGAAAAAAATGATTCAATCTTTTTTAGAAATATTCCATGTTATAAATACACAGATTCTTATTATTTCCATCCTCTTGTTTTTTGTTGGGTATGCAATCGCTCCCACTGCCTACTATAAAAAAATTAAATGGCTAACCGCCTATCCCTTTTTTATCATAAAATTGATGGATGCTTTTTTTAAAAAAAAGCATCACCCACTCAAGATTTTTTTTATCTTATTTACTCTCAATACACTCTCGTTATTTCTTAATCTAATCTCTGCCTGGGGAATTCTATTACCTTTTATTTTTGTTTTGTATATGGGACTTAATATTGGTGTGGTAATGTATCACAGTCTGGAAGGAAAATTTTACTATATCGGTCTGTTAAATCCGGTGGCGATTCTGGAATTACCAGCTGCCTGGCTCAGCATAACCATGGCCATGCAGTTCAGTTTGCAGCATTATTTGAATATATCTTTTTTACCGACGATTAGTTTTTTAAAATATGTGGATTATTTTTTATATACAATTATCCCACTGTTACTCTTAGCCGGAATTATAGAAACAATATTGATTGTGAAAAACGAAAAAGATAATAATGCAATCGATTAAGTTAACTTGAGCGCAGAAGAAGAAAAACTTCCCGGACAGTGAATTTTTTTCCATACATTAAAATCCCTATCCTGAATATTTTTGCGGCAATAAAAACCATTCCAATAATAGAAACAATTAGAATCGCGCTTGTAATATATATTTCGGTTGAAAGGGGAATGCCATATTGAGCAATCTTCAATATCATAAAATAGGGTGTTAACAAGGGAATATAACTCAAGAATGTTATGATGCCCGAATCCGGTTCTTTAAGAAACAGAAATACCAGAAGTACCGGTAGGACTGCAATCGTTCTTAGCATAATGTTTACCTGTTGCGCTTCCTGTTCGGAGGAGAATATGGCACCAATAGCAACAAAAATAGCCGCATATAGAAGATAACCAAGAGAAAAATAATGCAGAAAGTAAAGAGCATTTTCTGCATTCAGATAAGGAATTTGTCCGGCTTGAAAAAGATTAAAAAAGACAAAAATCGATGTAATACTGAGCCAAATTAAAACCTGCATCAAACCCAGAAAACCCAATCCAAAAATCTTACCGGCCATAATCTGGCGACTGCTGGCATAGCTGAGTAAAATCTCTATCACGCGGTTTGTTTTTTCCTGCAGCACGCTACTAAACAAAAATTGTCCGGATGTGAAAATAGCCATAAACAAAAGCACGACGCCAATAACCGCACCATAAAATTCTATGTAAAAATCCCACTCGGCAGAACCTCCTGTCCGAAGTTGGTATCTGGTCAATTTAACCGGTTTTAGCCAATGGGATATTTGCATTGTATTGACACTGGCTTCCTGTAATCTTGATTGTATGATAACTTCGTTGAGAATTTTTTGCATCCGTTCTGAGTCGAGCAGTTCTCCTGGTTTAAGCGAATGATATTCAATGCTGCTTGACCGGTATACCATTTTAGGAATCACCAAATAGGCATTTAATATATTTTGAATCAACAACGAATCTGCTGCCACACGGGCTTCCTTATTATAAATGGAATCAAGATGGGTTTTATAATATTCGAAATCGAGTTGAACAAGATCTTTAAATTCGCGTGTCCTGATCAATTCATCATAAGATTTCTTAAGCAAATATTGTTTATTCTGAATTGTCCCGCTTCTATAGTATTTTTCACGTAATGTCTTTAAATCATCATAAGCAACTTCAAGAGAATCCAACTGTCGGGTAGTGGTCATGAAATCATCGTAAGCTTCTTTATAAAGGAGAGAATTTTCAACGGAAATCGGCAAAATTATATATTCCGGCGATCCAGAATCAAGTTTGTAGTTCTGGTTCAGATGATTCTGAAGCTTTTCCAAAAGATCGTTATCATCATTATTGATCAATCCGATAAGTTTGGTTGAAACGGTATCTTCATAAGTTATCAAATAGACGGGTAAAGTGATTAAAAGAGAAAAAAGAATAGGCAAAATAAAGGTTGAAAACAAAAACGACCTTGTTTTAAACCGGCTGGAAAATTCCCATTGTGCTATGTAAAATATGTTTCTCATGATTTTTTACTACTTTTTCCGGTACCGTTCTGAACCAGTTTTATAAAAATCTCATTTAAAGAGGGCTCCACTTCTATAAACTTTTTTACCGGAATCTTTTGAAAAATTGTTTGTATAACTTTGTCTTTCGTTATGTCTTTACCGTTGATTGCAAATTTACAACTTTGATTATGTTCTTCTATGATCTTGATATCTTTTATATCTCTTATTGCTGCAATATTATCCTCCGATTCCAGATAAAAGGCGTTTTCTTTAAAACGGGATTTTATCTCTTCCAGAGTGCCCTCCAGTATAGTCCGTCCCTGGTTAAGAAGTAAAATATGATCAGCCATGATTTCCACTTCTGACATCTGATGGGTTGATAAAATAATAATTTTACCCTCTTTTTTATTTTCATAAACGATGTCTCGTAAAACCATCTGGTTCACCGGATCAAGGCCGGCAAAGGGCTCATCGAGAATCAGGATATCAGGATCATGCAACATGGCGATAATGAACTGGATTTTCTGTTGCATTCCTTTTGAGAGTTCGCCAACTTTTTTTTGTGTATAATCAACGAGTCCTAATTTGTCCAGATAGCGAATCGCTTCAATTTCTGCACGATGATGAGATAATCTGTTTAACACCCCCACATAAGCCAGCAAATCCAGGACTTTAGCCCGTTGATATAGACCACGCTCTTCCGGTAAGTAGCCAAAAAGATTTCTTTTTAATTTTGACCGTGGTTCTTTTTTGTATAAAATCTCCCCTTCATCCGGTTTAAGGATATGCATGAGTAACCGCATGGTGGTTGTTTTTCCAGCACCATTTGGACCCAAAAGGGCAAATACATCCCCCGGAAGTACTTTAAATGATACATCATCCAGTGCCTGGGTATTATCAAATGATTTTGAGAGATTTAGAACTTCTAACATTTATTCTTTTTTTTCTTTGAACGGTCTGAATATTTGATTTCTGACATTTACGTTATTCTTATTATCGGTATCTGGAGATTAAAATTTAATGATTTTGGCAGAGATTATATATCTTTATCTACGATGACAATTCCGCGTTTGGAAAAAGCAAGGATATTATTGTTAAAGTCTTCAAATTTTGTGGTAGGTATTTGCAAACAAAAAGAAATTTTATCGGTATATTCCGTTTTACCGATTATACCATTGTATTTATTAACCAGATCCAGCAGAAGGCTCATGTTTTCGTAGGTCGTTTCCACCGTTACGGTGACATACCGTATTTTAACCTCGGTTTTGGTTTTGTTCAATGCATCGAGGGCAGTATCTCTATAGGCACGAATCAATCCCCCGGTTCCTAATTTCGTTCCCCCGAAATAGCGGGTGACTATGATAATGGTTTGTAAGAGATCCTTATTTTCCAGAATCTTATAAATGGGTAAACCTGCGGTACCGGAAGGTTCACCGTCATCAGAATAACGAAATTCGTCTGCTGAAATTCTGTAGGCAAAACAGTTATGTGTTGCATCGTGATATTTTCTTTTGATGTTTGAATAAACAGATTCTGCCTGGTGTTTGTTTAATACATGAAATACATGAGCAATAAATTTAGAATCATTCACCTTTATTTCAGATGACACAGGTTGAGAGGAGACGGTTAAATATTCATCTGTATTTTTATCAGTCATGAATCAATACCTAATACTAGAATTATACAAAAAATATAAATATTATTGCCTGTACTGTCAAGAATTATGATTCAACCACAATTTTTGTAGAGCGTTGGCCATAGAGCGTAGAGCGTAAAGCGTAGGGCGTTGGCCGTGCACCACGCTCCACGCTCCACGTATCACGCATCACGATTAGCATATCTTATTTCCAGGTTTTTTCCATCAAAAACTGCATAGCTGAAATAATGCAACCAGTCTCCCAGATTGATATATTTCTTTCCATTTTCTTCATGTTCATAAGGATTGTGCTGGTGTCCCATTATCACATAATCGTATCCTTCCTCAAATCGTTGTCGGGCAAAATCAATGTAGTCACTATGGTCATTTAAGTCAATCCGGTTTGTGTGTTGGCGACTTGAACCGGAAACAAACCGGGCGAGTGGAATTCCCAAATCAGGATGTATCCATTGATACAATTTATTGGTTACCGGATTTCTCAGTATTTTTTTTAGCAAACGATAACCGCTATCCTCTTTTGCAACACCATCCCCGTGATAAAGAAAAAAACGTTTACCTTCAATCTCTCCGGTCCATTCATCGTTAAGAGTCTGTATACCCAGCTCCCGATCAAAAAAACTACCAAGCCAAAAGTCGTGATTCCCGGCAAGGTAGGTAATCTTTATATTTTTCTCTCGCATCCTGGCCAATTGATGAATGATTACAAAGTGTTTTTTGGGGATGACATATTTATATTCAAGCCAGAAATCAAAGAGGTCGCCGACAAAAAATATGGAAGAAGCAGATTTTTCGATTTCACGGAGAAATCCCACGAACTGTTTGACGCGTACTTTTTCGAGGTGTTCCGGTTGCTCACCGAGATGAACATCGGATATGAAATAGGTCAGTCCCATATAAGAGTCACAAATATGATTTCAGGTTTTTGATCAAGCTAATTATAATCATCAGAAAATGCAAACAACAACCGTAGGGGCAGGTCTCCGTGCCGGCCCTTTATAAAATTCCAAATCTCAAACAACAAATGATCACGCCAGTAGGCGGATTCGCCTGCCGGCGAACAAATAAAATCCAATTTCAAATTACCAAAATGAATCTCATTGCCCATTTAAAAAATTGGTGATTGGTGTTTGAGAATTATTTGAGATTTGATCCCGCATATGCGGGATGTGATTTAAATCTTTGTGGTTAAGTAAGTGGAATACTCGAGTTACGAACACCCCATAGAGTTTCCACAATTTAAACAACGGTAGCAGGCACCATTGCGTACGGTAATATGACCGCATAAATCACACGGTGGCGCATCACTATCAAGATTGGATAGAAAATCGTCCACCCGGGTGTGATCGTTGTTTTGAATTCTGTCCATCACCGTTTTTTCCTCGATATCTTTGGAAACGTCATAGGTCGTATCATCAACTTCAGTCGGCGGAACCTGAAGCAAATCCGTGCGACCCAGATAATCTGCAGCCAGAACACGGAACATAAAATCCAGCGGAGATGTGGCGTTTCTGACATTGGGGTGGTCTGTAAAACCGGAGGGCTCGAAGCGTGTATAGATAAATTTTTCGACGAATTTTTTCAGTGGTACACCATACTGAAGACCGAGACTCACAGAAACAGCAAAACAATTCAAGAGACTTTTATAAGAGGCACCGGTTTTAAACATATCGATAAATATCTCACCAATTTGTCCATTTTCGTATTCACCAGTACGAAAAAAAATTCTTTGTCCGCCAATTGTCGCCGCATAATTATAACCGGTTCGTTTACCTGATAATCTTAATTTTTCCCCCCGGTGAACAATATCTTTCAGCGCTTCTTTGAGAAGCTCTTCTGATTTATCCTGAACCGCTTTTTCACTTTTGCTTTTGCCATTACCTGTCCCGCTACTAAGAGGTTGTGATCCTTTTGATCCGTCACGGTACATGGCGATCGATTTGAGTCCAAGCTTCCAGGCCTGCATGTATGTTTCTCTGATATCATCAACAGTACATTCGTTGGGCAAATTTACTGTTTTGGAAATGGCTCCGGAAAGAAAGGGCTGAACAGCGGACATCATACGTACATGGCCCATCGGTTCGATATATCTTTCACCTGTACCACACTTGTTGGCTGTATCAAATACAGGATAATGTTCTTGTTTTAGATGTGGAGCACCTTCAATGGATTCGGTACCGGTTATATAAAGAATTGCTTCCTGAATTTGTTCTGTGGATAATCCCCTTGCTTTTAGCTCAGAAGGATTTATATGTCTTGTATATTCATTAAGCGCTTTCATCTTTTCGATATCATTACGGGCTTCTTCGAGTTCTTTTTCTGTGTAACCGAGATTCACTAATGCATCAGGATTAATATGAGGGGCGTGATCAAGGGAATCATGTCCAAGAACATATGATATAATATCCAGGATTTCATCGCTGGAATATTCTAAATTTTTAAGTGCACGTGGCAAGGATTGATTTATAATTTTAAAATATCCACCACCGGCAAGTTTTTTCCATTTTACCAAAGCAAAATCAGGTTCCACCCCGGTTGTATCACAATCCATAAGTAATCCAATTGTACCGGTTGGGGCCAAAACGGTAGCCTGGGCGTTGCGATATCCGTATTCAGTCCCCAGCTCGATGGCACTATCCCAATCTTCCCGGGCAGCTTCTATTAAATAATCGGGGCAATGTTCTTCACTGATATCATCTACAGCATCACGATGCATTTGTATCACATTCAGCATTGGTTCACTATTCATTGAAAAACCGTTAAAGGCGCCTTTCACCTTAGCGATTTGAGCGGAGACTTTATAGGAATGACCGGTCATAATCGAGGTAATGGCGCCGGCAAGGGCTCGTCCCTGATCACTGTCATATGGGATGC
>JAGLYF010000071.1 GCA_023132435.1 Calditrichia bacterium
TGGTTAAGATAATCACCAATATCAACGGAACGTGTACAACCACAATCTTCCCTGGTTGGTGTTTTTGCCTCACTGACAATTTTTTGTCCCGCCAAATGGTTCAATAAAGGACCTGAAATACAATGCCCCTTCTCTGTATTAGAACCCAGAAATGTATTATTACAACATGAGTATAATACTATTCCCGAATTTCCGGCAATTTCCCGCATTTCTTCAAGAATCGGATAAAATATTTTTTTATTACCTGGAAGAATTTTCAGGCTTGGATATTTCTTCTGAAATCTTCTTTTGAACTTGGTATAATCAGTTACATAACTAAAGTAACATCGTTTTACTCCAAGTGCAGAAAATTCATGACAATATAATTCAAAATCTATTTTGTTATAATTTGTTGCAATTTTTCCGCCATCCTTCCAGCATACAACCGGGTCATAACGCCAGATTATATTATCACTTCCAAAATATTTAATAAGCTCTTCCATTTGTCTGATCGCTTTTGATTGTGTCAATTTTACTTTTTCCAGTAAAGGATGATGTGAAATGATTGTAAAATGAAAAAATAACCGGTAATTATTGAAAAAAGATCGGTTTCTTAAAAAATTCGCATAATTTCTTGACCAGAAGACAATCCATTCCACAGATTCCGGACTTAAATCAATCCTTGTGAAATTCCTTCTATAAAGGGGATTCTGAACACTCACCTCACCTTCACGGATTCTATCCATAAACCAGTTTAAATAGTAGGCGGGAATATCCGTCCGGCGTGAGGCTGAGACAACCGTTTTCATGTTTATATTCGATTTTTGATTAATATTTGAAAAAATACAACCGCTTATTTGATCAAATATAAAGAAATTTTGTATATTGTTTGATTATATTAGCAGCATAACATGAGATCAGATTTAACCACTAAGACTAACCCTCCCCCTATATCCCCCTCCCTTATGTATAAGGGAGGCGGACCAAGGGGGTGGGTTATAACTTTGCGTCTCTGCGGTTAGAAGGTAAATAGAGAACAAGCACTTTTAATATTTAATATTATTTGAAAGGAGTAGCGAGTGGCTGTTACAATTGAAGGACTTAAACCAAAATTAGTATGGCAACATTTTTATGAAATCAGTCAGATCCCCCGTGGATCAGGGGATGAAGAGGCGGTTGGTGAATATATAATCTCTGTTGCACAAAGAAACAATCTTGAGTATAAAAAAGATGACTTGGGTAATATCATTGTAAGTAAACCTGCCACAGCTGGAATGGAGAACAGCACGGGTGTTGTAATCCAGGGACATACTGATATGGTATGTGAGAAAAACAATGAAACCGTTCATGATTTCACCAAGGATCCTATAGAATTGATTCAGGATGGCGAGTGGATGAAGGCGGATGGTACAACTCTGGGTGCCGATAACGGGATCGGCGTTTGTTTTGCCCTGGCGGTGATGGATGATTCGTCGATAGCACATCCACCAATGGAATTTCTTTTTACCGTTGACGAAGAAACAGGTTTGACTGGCGCCAATGGTCTAAAATCCGATTTTGTAAAGGGAAAGATATTAATCAATCTGGATTCGGAAGAGGATGGTGCTTTTTATATCGGTTGTGCCGGGGGACAACATACTATTTTGCGTCGAAAGATCGACTGGCAGCAACTTCCTTCCGGTTATTCCTCATTTAAGGTTAGAGTGGGTGGCCTGCGTGGCGGGCATTCCGGTCTTAATATACATGAAGGATTTGGAAATTCCACCAAATTACTGAGCCGTTTTCTATATCACCTTTCGGATAATATAAACATGTATCTTGGATCATTTAATGGTGGAAATAAACATAACGCAATTCCACGAGAGGCTGAGGCCACAATTGCTATCCCTGAAGATGCTGTAGAGACATTGAAAAAGTATGCTGAGCAGGCAGATAATGAATTCAAGAATGAATTGCAATTTTCGGATAAAGGTATCTTTGTTGAAGTAAGTGATATTTCTCCAATCGAGAAAGTATTTCCGGATGATTTACAAAAAGCGCTTCTACGATTAATATATGTCATGCCCCATGGCGTAGTTGAAATGAGTCATGCTGTTGAGGGACTCGTAGAAACTTCAACAAATATGGCAATTGCTGAGATAAAAGATGATACGGTCGAACTTTTAACCAGTCAGCGAAGTTCAATTGCCTCCGCGATTGTCGATATTTCCAGCAAAGTCAAAGCGCTTGGTGAACTGGCAGGATTTGAGATCGAACAAGGTGGCGGTTATCCAGCCTGGGAACCCAATCCGGACTCTGCCCTGCTTAAATTTGCAACGGCTGCCTACAAAGACACAACTGGTGAGGAAGCAGAAGTAAAAGCAATTCATGCCGGATTGGAATGCGGCATCATCGGTGAAAAATATGAAGGTATGGATATGATTTCATTTGGTCCAACGATTGAAGGTGCACATTCACCGAATGAACGGGTACACATACAATCGGTTAAAAATTGCTGGGATTTCTTACTGGAATTACTCAAAAAGATATAACCCCCCCTTAGTCCCCCTCCCTTATGTCACGCCGGTAGGCGGATGCGCCCGCTGGCGCACATAAGGGAGGGGGAAATAGGGGAGGGTTAGTCTTTGCGGTTAAATAAATCATTCTTTTGATCCGGGAAGTCCCTATATCATATTTCAATAAATCAGTGCAGGATCTCCCGCGCCCTCCCGAATAATTACAGGCTCGTGATTCGTCAAATCTACAACGGTTGATGGCTCAGATACCAGGATTCCCCCATTTAAGATCAGATCAAGATTCTCACCAATTCTTCTCTCAATTTCGTAAGGATCATTAAGAATTTCATCGGGTCCGGCCGGCACACTGGTGCTTAAGATAGGTGTTCCCAGTTGGTCAACCAGCAACCGGCATAAGATATTGTCCGGAATCCGGATACCAACTGTTCTTCTTTTTTGGGATAAACGTTTTGGCGTTTCGCTGGTAGCAGGGAGAATGAAGGTATAGGGTCCTGGCAAACATCTCCGCATGATTTTATAAGCCTGATTTGACACATGCGCATAACAGGAGATATCTTTCAGATCTTTACAGATAAAACTGAGTAATTTTCGGTTCGCGATCCTCTTTATTCGGCTAATTTGCTCAATCGCTCTTTTATTTTTTATAGAAGCTCCGAGTCCATAAACCGTATCCGTAGGATAACAGATTATTCCGCCATTTCTGAGTTCATCAACCGCAAGATTGATGCACCGTTGATCGGGATTTTCCGGAATAATGTCAACAACCTTTGAATTCATCGCCTATTTAAATTCTTCCTTTGGTTGAGATTTTTAACCGCAAAGACCAAAAAAAATAAATTTCAAATCTCAAATACTAAATAATCACGCCAGTAGGCGGATTCGCCTGCCGGCGAACAAATAAATTCCAATTTCAAATTACCAAAGTGATTTTTATCAAAAATCCTACAATTTGGTCATTGATATTTGATAATTATTTGGGATTTGATTTACTCCCTTGCGTCTTTGCGGTTTTCAAAAATTGAACATGAAAATACACATATATACCAATAAACACAACAGATTCCCATGTTTCATTTATTATCAGGTTAACGATAAAGTTTTGGAATCGTTCAATTTCAGGCATAAAAAAAGGACAAAGGTTTTATATTCTATATGGGAGGGTGATAGAGGGGTAAAAACCTTTGCCCTTAAGTTGTATGGAGGCAACTATTATTTACTATAACTTTTGGTTTTGATAAAAGTTCCAAAAAATAATAAAAATCCCTTGTACCTATCCCGATGGGCCACCCCTGCAGTTCACAATTAGCGTCTTACGTTTCACATTTTCGTTCCACTGCAAAGATGTTGGTTGCTATTTGATATAGGGCGGGCACAGGGACCCGCCCCTACAACGCTCCACGCCCTACGTCTATGACATCTTCCTGGCCGGCTTAATACGGGTACTGCGAATAGTGGTTGGATCTTTTATCGGTAACAGAATGGTAAAAACGGTTCCTTCACCTTCAACACTCTCAAAATCAATTCGACCGTCGTGGACTTTTATTATATTTTGGCAGACAGCCAGGCCGATACCACCGCCATCCTTTTTTGTCGTAAAATACAAATCAAATATTTTGTTTCGGACTCCTTCCGGAATGCCCCTGCCTGTGTCTTTAACCTG
>JAGLYF010000072.1 GCA_023132435.1 Calditrichia bacterium
GCTGCAAATGCATTCAGAATAAGATTTAACAAAACCTGTTTTAACTGATCCTCGTCACCATAAATAACTCCTATTGAAGGATCGAGGTCTGATGCGATCAATACACCTATCTCCTGGGCCTGTTGATGAACCAGTTCCAGAACATCTTCAACAATTTTATTTAATTTAATGAGATTGAGATCCAGTTTTGAGGGACGTGCCAGCGCCAGAAATTGTTGTATAATACGGTTTAATCGCCGGGATTCACTCTGTAAAGTCTCAATACTTTTAAGCACTTTTGTTTTTTGTTTTATTTCCATTTTTTTAAACTGACCCTCAAGAATCTCAGCATGAAGGGCCATCGCGCTTAGCGGATTTTTAATTTCGTGACTTATTGAAGAGGCCAAATTAGTTATTACTCCAAACTTCATTGAGCGGAGTAGATTATTTTCCAGTTCATTGATCAGATGTAAATCCTTGAAAGTTAAAACAGCACCCTGTATCATTTCTTCCTCTTGCAGGGCCTGAATACTCATTTTTACAAGGATTTCTGTATCATCGGGAAGGAATACTGTTATTTCTTTCTCCCTTACCCGACCTTCACCCTTTAGCACATTTGATAAAAGGTTATTCAATTCTCTGTTAATGGCCAAAATTTTAACAAACCAGTTTGAAAATGACTCCTTGCTTGATTTAAAAAATTTATAGGTCGCATCATTAAACGATGTCACATTTTTCTTGGTATCAACAACCAGAATACTATCGTTTACTGCTCTTAATAGGGAAACGATTCTTTTTTCTGCCTTTTTATAGTTTTCCTTCAGATATCCAACTTTTTCAATAGTCCGGTTTAATTTTGTAAATGTATCGCTGAACTCATCCTTTTTCTGATATTTTACCCGATATGTATAATCTTCTTCCGCCAGCTTCGAAATGGCATTATCAAATTGTTTCAACGGCTTTTTGTACATACGGTCGAGAATAATTATAAAAACAAAAGATACGACACTTAGAACAAGCAGGATAATGATAACAACATTACGCAAGTTATCAAAAGATTTCATGAGTTCTGACCTGCTAAATTGGGCATATAAAAAGCCACTTTCTATATCTTTTCCACCGGCAAAGGGGATTGTGGCTTCAACCACTTTAGAGTTTTCACTGATAAGTTTATTCCAGACCCTCAAAGAATCCAGTTCTATCCACTCTGATTCTTCAGAAAGTGAAAAAGATTTACCTTCTTCTTTTTGATCATGACTAAAAAGAATTATATTTTCAGGATCAATTATGTGAATTTTGATAATTGTATCATCTGTTTCGACAAGATTAACTAACCACTGCCTGATTCTCATTTTTTGATATTTGGATAGCTTACCAAAAACCGTTTCAGATATATTTCGGAACTCATTATTTGCAGATCGGGCAATTTTTATCGTGGTTTCTTTGATTAAATTTTCCTGAAGTACATTTATTCGATTAAGGACGAACAAACCGGTCAGGCTAAAAATGATTGCCAAGCCGACAATTAGGAGAAATGTTCTTGTTTTTACGGGATTCATTTTGAATTCCTGATTTTTAAGATCTAAAACCTGTTTTTTGTGTTCAATTTGATTTATTGACTTTTACCCCGGGCATCGACAGGGATTTGTTTTATCTTCCCGGAAGAATCTATTAAATGATAATGTGAATACAGATTAGCCACAGCACAAGCATGATTTGGGATGATGATTACCGGCGATCCGAGCCGGATTGACTGGCCAGACTTCAACTTTATAACACCATGCTCTTCCGATACGCGAATTATTTCACCATCGATATTTAATGGCTTTCCATACCCTTTGATTAATTGTGTGGCATGGGCACCTCTGTCCAGGTTTAATGCCTTACTACCGGCATCTATCACCAGGCGATCCTGTTCAGGTTGTGAAATGACTGTAGCCAAAACCGCGAGTGCCCATTGTTCTTCACTACAACTTCTTAAAACATATTGGATGTTATCATAAAAAACATAATTACCAGGTCTTATCTCATTAACAACCGGATTTTTCGATGAATAGGCTACTGTTGGCGTGGAACCAACACTGACCACCCGCAGATCTATTCCCTGATCTTTAAGCAGATTATATGCTTCTGCCATAATTGTACCTTCCAGATCCCCGATTTCCTGGATTTCTTTTTTTGACTGCGCACCATATACTTGCCCGGCATGGGTAAAAATCCCTTCTAATGTTAATTCGTGCGCATGACTAATTTCCCGGACCAATTTAACAAGACTGTCACCAACAGTTACTCCACACCGATTTAATCCACTATCGATTTCAACTAACACCCGGAGAGGTTTAGAAGCATTATTAAAATATCTTTTTTGTAAACTTATCTGTTCAATTTGATCGACTCCAACAGAAATATTTATGGTTTCATGTAATTTTCTTAGACGTCTCAATTTAAGGGGATGGGTTATTTGATTAGCGATAAAAATATTCGAAATTCCTGCCGCAGCCATCACTTCTGCCTCACCGACCTTCGCAACAGTGATTCCTACTGCGCCATGTTTCAAAAGCAGTTTTGAAATAAAAACGGACTTATGCGTTTTAATATGTGGTCGTAATCTCACCGCATTTTCATTTGCCAGGTTCTGCATCGCTTCAATATTCTTTTCCAGTTGTTGAAGATCAACAATCAATGCCGGTGTTTCAATGTATTGATGCAATTGTAAAATTTGTTCTTGTGATATGATCATTCTATTCAGTTTTTAACTATACTTAATTGATATATTTTTCGGAACTCGGAACTCGCAACAATCCTCTACCCCTCCCGCAGTTGCGGGACAGGCTCTTTTATAAGGAGGAACAGATTTGTACCATCCAGCATCCAGTATCCAGTATCCAGTATCCAGTATTCCTGAAGATAAACAAATTTCCTTTGATGTTCACTAATTTTCCTCAATAAAAATTGATATGTTATTTCACCGGAAATTCATATATTCCATTATCTGCAAAATCATAGATTGAAACCAGAGGAGGATCCTATTCATGTCATCAGAAAAACCATTAAGCGAAAACAAAGAAAATCCAAATCAATTTTCTCATAGCCCTACAGGGGAGAAATTTGCTTTGCCCGAAAAAGAAGATTTCCAAAACGAATACCAAAGACTGCAAAAATTGGTTCATGAAGCACGTAATGATGGAAAAGAGATAGTTGTTGTAATGGGTGTTGGTTTTGTAGGCGCAGTTATGGCGGCAATCGTTGCCGATACCACTGACGAAAAAGGAAATTCCACCAAATTCGTTATTGGTTGCCAGCGACCCAGCGTTCGGAGTTACTGGAAAATCCCCATTTTAAACAAAGGTGTTTCTCCGGTAAAAGCGGAAGATCCGGAGGTTGATACGATGATTCAACGCTGCGTTGTTGAAAAAAAGACACTAACAGCCACCTTTAATAATGACTGTCTCAAACTGGCTGACTGTGTTGTCGTTGATGTTCAATGTGATTACTTGAAACAAGATCTGGGAAATATGCGTACAGGTGAGACAGATATGGCCGCACTGGAGGCTACCTTGCGAACAATTGGAGAAAAGATTCCCCCCGGTTGTCTCGTATTAATAGAAACCACCGTCGCACCCGGAACGACTGAATTTGTGGCCTGGCCAATTCTCAAAAAAGCATTTGCTAACAGAGGGATTAACTCTGAACCTTTGTTATCTCATAGTTTTGAACGGGTTATGCCTGGAAGAAATTATGTAGCAAGCATTCGTGATTTCTGGCGGGTATGTTCCGGTTGTAATAAGGAAGCGCGTGATAAAGTAGAAAAATTTTTAAAAGAAGTATTAAACACAAAAGATTTTCCTCTGACAGTAATGGACCGGCCTATTGAGTCAGAAACAACAAAGATTGTGGAGAATTCTTACCGCGCTACCATCCTGGCTTTTTTAAATGAGTGGAGTCTGTTTGCCGAGCGGAATGGTGTTGATCTGATCAAGGTGATCAATGCCATTAAAATGAGACCGACACATAGCAATATGATTTTTCCGGGCCCGGGCATAGGGGGATATTGTCTGCCGAAAGATGGTGGTCTTGGATACTGGGCTTATCGACACATTCTCGGCTTCGAAGATGGTGATGCTATTTTTCGTATCACACCTGAGGCGATTGATATAAATGATACCCGGTCTTTACATGTCGCTGAATTGGTCCGTGATGCCCTTCGCAATATGGGCCGTTATATTGCCGGTGCTTCAGTAGTTCTTTGCGGCGCCAGTTATCGTCAGGATGTTGGAGATACGCGATATAGTGGGAGTGAAATCATCGTCCGTAAACTGACCGAGATGGGTGCTGACATGAAAGTTCACGATCCCTACGTCGAGCACTGGTACGAACTTGAAAATCAGGATGTGTACCCGGCACCGGGACATTCCTGGAGCCGGTTTTTCCGGAATCAGGATGGACTGACTGAAATCAGGGTTGAAAATGAATTAGCAAAGACACTTGCCGATGCTGAGGCAGTAATTTTTGCCGTACCGCACGAATATTATTTAGATCTTAACCCCGATGATATTGTCAAATGGTCCGGAAATCCATTGGCAGTGATCGATTGTTTTGGTATACTCCCGGATGAAAAGATCGCCCGTTATTTTGAATTGGGCTGTGAAGTAAAAGGTCTCGGCCGCGGTCATATTCAACGAATTAAAAAATCGGTCCGGAAAAACGATAAATAAAAAAGATGTAGGGGCGACCCGGTGGGTCGCCCAAATAAGGCATCACCACAGGTGAATCCTGGAAATGGAAATTGAAAATATGATATCCAATATCAAGAATTGAGAATTGAGGATTCCCGACTTATACATTTCCCTCCGGGAGATAAGTCGGGATTTTCCGCCTCGGTGGATCAGCCGGGGTAGGCGAATCCCCCGAGTACTCGGGGCGATCTTTCGGTTGCATAATTATTTACAAAAATGAATACGTTAAACCGACAGCCAGTGATTGCTTAAGCTGCCGCTTTAATGAAATATCTTTATCATAAATTAAATTCAGATTAAAGCTAACTGATAAATAATTTGCAACTTTAGCCGAAAACAAATTGTCCCATCTTACATCAATCTCATCAAATCCTTCTAGATTTGAAAAGATCTCCAATTTCGTAACATAAACGATCAGTTCGCTCACATTAACTGAATAATCGGTTACAGACTCAGCACCGACTTCGTTTCTGATTTTTTCCACTGTATCTTCTGTCTCAGGATCATCACTCCATCTGGTTGCAAATACATCAGCGACCGTCTGCTTAAAAGCGATACCAAAACGGGTTTTAAACTTCTCTGACGGTTTATAATCCAAACCGATACCTTCTCTGAAATATCCGGGATCCAGGAAATCTGAGATTTTTGTTTTTGGATCTGTAGTATAATCGTATCCCGGAGTAAATTGCGTTAGAGCAGTAGCTGCTATATAAGGATTTATAGCATTCCAAATTTTATAAGTGAATACAGTTTCCAGAAAGAGTTCATCATCCGTTTTTTTCAACTCGTCACTACCGATTTTTGCCTGACCATACAAGATTTTTATTGTATTTGCCCAATCAAACTTTTCCTGCTTGTTTAAAAATTTTCCATTCAGGTTTAACTGCCAATTCCATGAATTTTCACCACCCTGAGTCCAGTTACTAAATGCGGTCTGAGCAAGATTTAATGTTCCAATAAATTTGTTTTCCCATCCGAATTTTGGCTCCTCTTTCTTTGCTTCCTCCTGTGCCATAACCACCGTCGAACTAAAAATGACGATAAATAAGATTTGAATAATTCTTTTAAACATAATTAAAATTCCTCCCAAGATTTTATCATTCTGTTTAAGTTACAAATGTCATCCCTGCGAAAGCAGGGATCCATGTAGAAAAATATCTTAATTCACTATTTTTATAAACTCCCGCTTCCACAGGAAAGACGGATAGGACAAAAATGGGTCTGGGACAACGTGACATCAAGTATCTCGTATCCCAAATCTCACATCCAAATATCAAACACTTTAATTCTACCGGCAACTGCAAAGATCCCTTCGGGATGACATTTAGACTGCAGCATTGAGGATCCAGTATTCCCGAGTTCTCGGGATCTCCGCTTCGCTCCGACCAGTAGCGAGCACCGAGTACCGAACTGCGAGAAACGAGTATCACCTAAACTTTATCACCATAAATGTCATATCATCTTCCTGGGGATGATTGCCTGCCCAATCTTCGGCCACTAAACTCAGATATTTTATTATCTCATTTGGAGAGCGTTGGGCGGATTTTTTGAAAGCCTGAATCGCCCTTTCTTCTCCAAGAATTTCTCCCCGCTCATTGAACATCTCCTGAAAACCATCACTCATGAATAAAATTGTATCATCTTTTTTCAATGTCAGTTTTTCAGATTTATATGGAAAATCACGAAAACTTCCTAAGGGCATACCAGTTAAAGTGATTTCTTCGACTTCACCAGTATCGGCACGATAAACCAGGGGGAAAGGCATTCCGGCCACGGAAATATGCAAATTATATTTTTTCACTTTCGCGATAATCATCGACATGACCAGGCGATTAAATCCCATTAATCTTAGAGGTCCTGATATTTGTCTCTGAATCTGAACCGGATTTTCTAAATTGGCCAAAGATTTGAACAAACTCTTAGTAGCCGTTACAACCGATCCTGCCTGCATTCCATGTCCGGTCGCATCTCCAAATGCAACGGTCAGGGTATCATCAGAATCCAAAACAAAATCGTAATAATCACCACCTACTTCTGTCGCTGTCTTCATATAAACAGCAATTTCTGCTGATGGAATTTCAGGGATTTTCTCTGGCAGCATGGATAGCTGTAGTTCTCTGGCCTTTTCCAGTTCCTGGCTTTTCCGCTTATTTTCTGCTTCCAGTTTGGCTTGTTCCAGTTCCTGTCTCAGGGTTTTTTCTGATAGAATTTTAACCTGCTCCAGTTGTTCTTCCAAATCCTTATTGGTCCAGGCAAATGTTCTCGATAGAAAGATGGACATTGTTATGGCAAATCCAATCAGAGCATAGTAAGTGATTGGAAAATCTATAAAACTCCAAAATTCCTTCATGATATTCAAAGCTGCCAACAATTGGTATAAACCAACAATTCCTATTGGAAATAAACCAACCAGAATTATCCAGCTTCCCCTCAAATGTAATTCCTTTGGCTTTGAGATATAAGTAATTAATGTCCGTAAAATTTCCGCCATAATAATGATTTCAAAAATAACCATAACCGGCCACATACGAAATGGTCGGAAAATAAAGACCAAACTCAGTATTGTGCTCAGGATTATAAAAGAAAAAAATATCCTGGATTTTTTTTCATCGAGGATATAATAACTGATCCTTAGCATCGCCAGTAGAAACAGGATTACACTAATGTCAGAAAGAATAAAATTGACAACATACATTCGAGGATTGGATATAAACAAAGTATCATATCGTAAATAAGCAAGAACTGCTGCCACTGCTGTAAGTAGGGCGAAATACAGATTTGCCCTTAACTGTGGATAAAAAATAAATAACAGCAAATGAATAAGAGAAAATGAAAGAAAAATTCCTATAAACAACATTTGATAAGTTTTCGCTGATGTTCTTTTCTCCCTCTGTTCCATACGATGCTGTTCAAAATCATCGATCTTGATTGTAAAAGAAGGTTCAATACCAATCGAGATTGGACTTTCCAGCAAAAAACTTGAATAGCGGATGGCAATCAAATGCTTTGATCTACCCTTTAGAGTAGAATCCGCTGGGAGGAAGACAAAAACTTCTGGTGGTAAAAAAGATTTTACAAACAGCGGTTCCTCTTCATCGATGGTTGTACCAACCTTACCAAAGCTAAACCGGTATCTTCCATCAATATATACATCTAATGCTCCTATCAATTCACAACTGAATCCGAGAGGTTTTCGATAGAGTGAAGTGTCAACTTCAACCCACATCCGAAACCAGCCGATTCCATTCCATTCTTCAGATGGAAAAGAATCAAGAGCGACTTTTTCCCATGTACTGTCATCAAAATCCGGTTTTGCCCAATCTTGATTGTCTCCATAATGATAGGAGTAATGTGGGGGATAAGTTATTTTATCATGCAATTTGGAATCAGCCCAACCAAATGATGATAATAAGAAGATTAATAGAGACGAGAGGATAATTCTTGACATGGAATTTAAAAGTGTGATTTAATAATTATTTCTTTCCTGAAAAACATACTAGTAAATTATGACAGGAAATATACACAAAATGATAGAATCTTTGTAGATGGAAGCAAGTTTATTCTATAAACAAAGGGGAGAATAAGTATTTCCTCCCCTGAGATCACTGGATTCAGATTAATAACCCACCCCCTCTTTCCCCCTCCCTAATCAGACCTGCCCGCCT
>JAGLYF010000073.1 GCA_023132435.1 Calditrichia bacterium
CTCAGGCGGGTTCGGAGGGGAATTAAAGGGGGAGGGTCAAAAATAAAATTTTTTGTTTGCAGCCTTTTCCCGAGTACTCGGGATTGATAGATCAGGCTAAATTAGAGCTATTCAAAAAATTATTCAAGCACAGGAATCGTTGATGCTTTCTGAAGATTTATCATCAATTCAATACGATTAAGTATCATTTGTAATTTCACTGTACGTCTAATCTCAATCTCCTTTGAAAATTTCTTAAAATATTTTTCAGAGAGGGCAAGTTGTTCTTTTTCTATTTCATATGATGTTTTTGCCAACTGATGAGCAACCTCCTCGCCCATATTTTCATAACTTTCAGCATAATCTTTTATGAGATTAATTTCTTTATCAATCAATTTATCATATTCAATTTCGTATTCTTTATAGATCGGCCAGAATTTTTGAGCTTCTTCTTCCGTAAATTCCATGGCAGCGGTTATCAGCGCACGTCTTTGCGTATTGACATCAGACTTGAGTATTTCGATATACGAAGTCGTCTGTGAAAAAACCATCGCGCTCAGAATAAAAATAATAATGAGTACTTTGTTGACCATTTTTCCCTCCATTAATAATATGTTAGAATTAGTAGTAAATCTTTAATATTTTATATTTTGCAAAACGCCTAAGTTATTTCCCACGAATTACACTAAGTAATTCGAATGACACGAACTGAATTACAAATTATTAAGATAAATTCGTGAGAATTCGTGTAATTCGTGGACTTAAATTCTCTGCCCTTAGCACTTTTATCAGAATAATTCTATCGAAGCAAATCCTACATTTATTCCAAGGTAAGAATGGGCCTCTGCATCACCGGATTCAAACGCATAATTATATTTTAACTTCACCAGTATATTGAAACCCAAATCCATTGGAAATAAAAAGCCAATTTCCGGTGCCAGACCAAAATGCCATTTTTCCTCCTCTAAAGTGAAAATACCCACATCAAGTCTCTTTTTGACAAAATAAGTTCCCGCGCCTATTCCAAAGTAGGGTTGAACAAACGATCCGCCTTTAAGATAGTAATGAGCGGTAAATAGAAACGGAAATGCATTTATCGTACGGTTTTGATTTCCGGTAACAGCACCGGTCTCTAATTCAGCTGTTTCCAAACTGGATTCATGGAAAACATTCCAATCCCAGGCGAAACCGAGCGTAATATTTTTACTCGTATACCATCTGCCCTCCAGACCAAAACCACGCCATTGAACACCACTGACATATTTTTCAGTATCTCCTGTCGGGATCGAGACATCATAGGTCATACCGAAGAAACTGCTCTGTGCCTGAACAGCCACAGTGCTTACGATGACCAGTAAAATTATCGATATGTATTTCATTTGTATTATCCTTTTTTTTAAATTTTACATCGCTAAGATCATGGATCTTTATATGATTAAAATTATCATCTTCCCAGATAGGGTGATTGTCTGAAACACTGATCGATATCTCTATCTAATCTGTATTCAATATTTGATTTACTATCACCGAGCAATCCGTTGATACCACCACCCCAAATGGTCGGCGTTACCCCTTGATCAGGAAGATAGGCTTTCATATCGTACATATCGATGATAACTGATCCGGTGGTAAACTCATAAGGAACCATGTAGCCGGGATACCAGGGACCCCATCCCGGAGGATACCCTCCATACCATCCGCCCCACCAACCGGGGTAATAGGACCAGCCTTGCCATTTCGTCGAAGTTGCATAAACCTTAATTCCCACATCAGGTGTATCTGCTGATGCTATATCCCAGGGTTGATAATTCAGATCATTCATATTTTTTGCCACACGGGCAAGAATTTGCTCATCATACTCACGTGTTATATCGTCTTCCTCCCCTTCCGGAACGATATGTTCAATTGAATCCGGCATAAAATAAGTTACAAAGATACTAAAGTCTTTGTTGGGATCATACTGCGTGATGATCAGATCATAATCTCCTGCTGATGTTAAACCGGAATCCGGATAACATGACCAGATATAAAGTGCTGATAAGAC
>JAGLYF010000074.1 GCA_023132435.1 Calditrichia bacterium
GCGATGGTCAGACCGGCGGTAAAATCAAACTGTAAAAAGGTTGAATAGCTACCAACCCCTACGCTACATCCGCCAGTGCCGCACCATAAGCCACCACCACCAAATGTCATTGGCAGCAAAGCACGGGCTTGTAAACGCAATCCGACAGATTTAGAAAAAAATATCTTAGCACCGCCGCCAAAATGTGCCGCAAATAGCCATTCGGTGCCCCAGGTTGAGCCAACAGGATTAAAACTGGCCGCTCCAACCCCCACCACACCATAAGGTTGAACTTTCCCCATCTGCAGCGGTCTTACGATACCTAGCTGCCAATATTCTATAATAAGATCAAAAAGTTCTTTTCTTGCACCGGACGGGTATTCTTTTAACTCCATTCTGGTATCCTGCCGGTTATACATCAGCTGGATCATCATCCCACCTGGCAACTTAGCGTGACCGATATCAATCGTCAGCCCGTAGTCCGGTGAATCTTTTATCACCAGATCCCCATCGGCAGTTCTGACATTCGTACTAATTAGATAACCGTAGGAGGGTGTAATATCGAATCTGAGTTGTGCTTCTGAGACAGAAGGTTGAAAAGCGAAGAATAATATTATCATACTGAATGTAAAAAACAGAGACTTCTTATGTCTTCTTCTTAAATTCATTATCATCTCCTTTCGACTGCTCGAATATTTCGTAAAATTATTGTTTTGAATATAGAAATACTTATAAATCTACTAATTCTGATTTTAAATAACAAAATTAATATATGTCCAAAAACCAACCAAAATATAAAAAGTAATTCAACTTACTCTTATTTCCTGTACGGACGTTTCGCGAAACACCCCTACTTCCCACTTCCTACTTTTTACTTTTTACTTTTTACTTCCTACTTTTTACTTTTTACTTTTTACTTCTTACTTTTTACTTCTTACTTTTTACTTTTTACTTCTTACTTTTTACTTCTTACTTTTCCATCACTCATCAAATATTCAATCTCAAACATCCGAATCGCTACAACCCCCTAACCCCCTTTTCTAAGGGGGAACAGATCTCTACCATTCGATATATAGCATCCAGTATCCAGCATCGAGTATCCAGTATCTACTTCCTACTTCCTACTTAATGTAGCGATTAGTTATAGTTAATGTTTAAAAGGTAAAAGATATTCCCACTTTTATATTTTCCATGGTCATTGGTGTTTCCGATTCGAACGGCCAGTTCATTTTTTCTTTGACACCCTGGTAAAAAGCATAGGCCAGCCCATTTTTTAACACAAAATAGAAAATCGGTCCAAATAACGGTGAGGATTTTATAATATCATCTGCAAAAACGGAGATCATACCCATACCGATCTGGATGACGATGTAACTACCCAGCCACTCCATAAAAATATGCCGGGGATATATAACGGCTAGTTCATATGATCCTACCAGACCAAGAGACTTAAAAAGTTGAACTTTCACACCTCCCTCCGAGTGCATTCCAAATCGATAAACCCCTTCATAACGAGCGAGTATATCTTTATCATGCTGACTTAAATCGTTTAATGTGTCTGTTTTTATTTTCGTCCACAGAAGACCGCTTTGAAAAAATGGAAGTAATTCAATCGGTCCGAGATGATACCCGTATCCTATCCGATTTCCAAATCCAAATCGTGTTACTTTTGCCTTAAAATCTCCGGTGGCAGGAGACAAAAAACTGGCTACATCTTCAGACATATATGTCCCGAAAATAAATCTTTCATCTAATTCCCAGACTATACTTTCATACTCCTGAATCTGGGCATAACCCAGTTTTATTTCAGCAAGACCGTTCTCCGGCAACACACCTTCAAATTTCTCGTGTTTTAATTGAGCCAGTCCAGCTGTTGCTTCAACAAACGGATAAAATTTTCCATGCCAGGCCCAGTCAATAACCTCTTCCACCTGACTACCATCCGTACCTGTCGTATCATTATCCGATTTTTCATCCTGAGAGAACAGAGCGGAAGTAAAACAGAGTATAAACAGTAATATCGATAATTGGTAAAATTTAGTCATGAGAATATCTCCGGTTTTTTATAACCATAATCTATTTTTACTAAATGATATTTCGAGATGTAGCGACGCGATTAATCAGCTCGCTACATTTTGATTGGTATAATTATGCTACACCACCTCCGGTAGAAAGACTTTTACTTCTTTCGATTGATTGTAATGCCAGGTATTTCTCACCGAACTTATCCAGATTATCGACTTCGGTGTCATATTGATCAAAATGGCGTTCTTCATCCATCACAAGATCTTCGAAGAGTTTTTTTGATACAGAATCTGCGTTTTTTGAACATTCATTGGCCCAGTTGTTATAATCCCTGGCACTGCCCTCTTCCATTTTCACGGCCAACTGAAGCATCTCTTTGACATCATGAATTTTTTTCACATCATCAGCTACTTTCATCTCAATTTCCCCTTTCAGGAAGAGAATCCGCTCGGCCAGACGTTCTACATGTACCATCTCTTCAATGGCAGTCCGTTTAAATAATCCAGCCAGAAGATCATACCCCTGATCATCACAATGAAAATGGAAATACATATACTGGTGAACCGCAGCCAATTCATCAGCAACCGCTTTGTTCAACAATTCAATACTTTTTTCATGCATGGCAAATACTCCGATTATGTTAGATGAAATTTATCTTTAGAAGAACGCATAATATAAAGATTCGAATGACTATAAGAAAGAGGTAAAACTCAATTGTTATGTTGTAGAAAAAATCAAACTTTTCGTATCCTGTATCTCCTGATATCCTCATACCCTATACCATATACCCCTATACCTCTCCTTCTCCCTCAATCTCTATACCTTCAACCCGAAGTTTTTCCCTTACAATCATTTCATCTATTTCATCCGGGACCTGGTAAACTTTATTCTCAAGATTATCTGAAGAAAGGATATAATGCAGGCTGGCCAGCTGAAGGGAAAAGGACATATCGAAATTTTTTTGCCCCTAAAAGCACCATCTTTTAAAAACTTCTCACTCAATCCGTTGAGCACTTTCATTGGCCGGGAAACCCAATCAATTTTCTTTTGGCCCTCCGGGGCCATTGTAATATCTCTTACAGTATAGTCATCGCTCAAAATAGTGTTCCTATTATATTTCTGTTTCAACCCCGAAAAAGTTTTAATGTAATGCTTTAGGTGGAGGATAGGTTTCGTCTATTCTCCCCAACTCCCAGGATCTACTGAATTTGGTGGATTATTAAAATAATAAGGATGAAGCAGATATGCTAACTTTTTTATGGCAATTACACTTCTGGGACCCGGTCTTTTTAACAAACTTGAATCATAATGATAGACACGACTGTTTTTTACTGCGGTGATATCCAAAAAAATAATAGAAAAGAAGGGATGATGGGTTTAGCATCATCCCTTATGAAATGATATATTTACTCAACCTTGGAAGCCAGCGCTGATGGACTGTCACCAACATTATAAGTAGCAAGAATATTTTCATCTTTATCAAGTTTGATTACCTGATCGTCATCCCAAACGGATACAAACACATTTCCTTCCGTATCAGCCAGGACACCTGATCCACCCTTACCAAGAAAATAATCATCCGATCCATTAACAATATCATGGGTTTCGGTATTATAAACAAGTAAACCGGCGCCCCAGACGGCCAGATAGCCGAGGTTATCAGGGAAAGAAATACTCATGCTACCTGGAGATCCACCTATTTCAACAGTTTCTGTTACGGCATCCGTTGCCGGATTGATTATAGAAACTTTGCCCATTACATCAACATAATTACCAGTACAGGAAACATGTAACATCCCATCCGGTGCAACCGCGGCCGCTTGAGGATTAGTTGCAACATTGATAGTAGTAACAACATCACCGGAAGCCCCATCAACGACCGTAACCGTTCCTCGTCCATAGGTCCAATTTACCCCATCAAAGGCTGTATTTGTAACATATACTTTGCCATTCGTTATGGCAATACCGGTTGCACCGACACCAGCGTCAATCGTTTTTGTGACTGTTTTTGATGACATATCAACTTGTAACACCTTTTCAGAAACTAAACAGGCAACATAGGCGATATTATCATCATAGAAGGCCATATTCATCGGATTATTGCCCACACCCAGATCAACCGGTGTTTCTGATTGCCAGGTATCTGCATCAAATATCATAATATTATTTGATCCGGAGTTTACACAATAAACTTTTCCTTTCCTGTAGACCAATTGATTTGGCCAGGTACCCACCGTGGCAACGTTATTAAATACCTCATCCTCCACTAAATCAATAACTGAAATACTGGTAGCGGTTGAGTTTAAAACATAAACAGCCTTTGCAGTGGGGGGAGGCGGTTCGGGTTCTGTAACTGACTCTTCACAGCTACTCATAAAGGCAAATAAAACAGGAATTAAAATCAATAAAAAAATCAGGTTCTTCATTACTCTCTCCTTTTCAGATGCTTTGACAATTAATTAATGGATAAGTGTAAATTAACCCTGTATTCTCTACCGGGATTTGGTTGATACTTTATAATTTCATATTGCTCGTTTAAGAAATTTTTAATCTGAAAGGATATTTTCCAATCCCATATCTCATACCCTGAATAATGAGAAAACACAATATCTGATACATTATAGGGATCCAAAGATAGCTTAGAGATGTTTGCCGCGGTTGTATGTCTTCTCCCAACAAAGTGATATCTATATTGGATTGTAAATACTGGCCAGGAGAGACCAATCGTCGCATTAGCCGTATTTTTTGGTCTGTAAACCAGCTGTTTACCATATACGTTACGATCATCCGACAGATTTTTTGCATCCAGATAAGTATAGTTTCCACTAAAAGTCAATACTTCCATCAGCGGATTTAACGATAGATTTATCTCCAGACCTTGATTTCTTGCTTTATCTACATTTAAAGGCATCCAAATCTGACCGACCGATTGCCAGAGAATCAAATCTTTCATATGAACATCAAAATAGCTCAGATCAAAAGCAAGTCCGGTAAGAACCGGATACCGCAGCCTTAATCCGATATCCCAGTCAAAACCATGCTCGGGATTTAGAGATGGATTTCCCTTTGCCCACGGATCTTCCGGCCAATAGAGTTCGTTAAAATTCGGTGCCCTGTAATTAAGACCAGCATTAACTTTAACAGATGTCTGCCACTCCCTACCCACATTTACCACACCGCCAATTTTTGGAGAAAGATGATTTCCAAAATCAGAAGAACTATCAAATCTTAGGGCGGGAACAAGTGATATATAGGTCAGGCCAGTTGAGGAGGGGAAGCTAAAACTCAGCTCATCCTGCACAAATATATAATAGGTATGGCGTTCATGATCCGACGGAAATTCGGAACTCTCCAGAAAATCATACCGATAGCCCGTACCATAGGTTAGTAGATTAGTAGAAGAGAATACGGTTTGCATCTGACCTTCTAATCCATATGTGTGGTTTTTATATTTACTGTCAATGGGAACCAGCAATTCATCATTTTTATATCTTGTTTTGAGATAATGAATATACCCTTGAATTTTCAGGTCATTCATAAAATTAAATACCTTACCCGACAAACTCGTATTAAACTGTTGATTTGTATTCCATAACCGTGCTGTATAGTATGGAAGATCCGTCGTACCCGGGCTACCCCTTTCTGAAGTATAGTATTTGTAAGAAAGATCCAGGTCTTTCTGTGCAATTGAATCCCCAAAGATCCAGTTCATTCTTGCAAACACATCATCGGAGGTGATATTATTATTTTGTTTTTCCTCCTCAACCCCATCCTCATTTATATAGGTAAAGTTACCATCGCTGGAAAGATGTTTATATCCAGCTGAACCGTTTATCTGGCCATAATGAAAATTTGCGGATGCAGCCATTGATTGAGAATTAAAGGAGCCCCTCATGTAAATTACGGATCCAGTCATGCCTGTGGCCTGGTGATCCTTCTTAGTAATGATATTAACCACTCCACCAACAGCATCGGCCCCATAAAGTGCTGAACTACCCCCGCGAATAATTTCAATTTTTTCAATACCCTCGGTAGATAAGGTACCAAAATCAACCTGTCCGTTCTGAGCATTATTTAATCTCTGACCATCCATCAGAACCAATACCTGTTCCGCACTGGACCCGCGTAAGGAGATACTTTTTATACCACCGATACCACCGTAATCCTTTATAAACACGCCCTGGATGTTATCTAACACTTCTGCCATATTCTGCGGTGCAACGAGTTCAATTGTTTCCAACCCAACAACATCAACCGATGCCGGTACTTCACTTATGAGTGACTTACCCCGTGTAGCAGTAACCACAATCGCATCAGAAGTTGAATAATATCTTTCAGTCAGATAAAAATTTACATCAATTTTTTCCCCGGGCTTTATTTCAACTTGCTGCTTTTGATCTGAGATATAGCCAACACGCTTAGTCGA
>JAGLYF010000075.1 GCA_023132435.1 Calditrichia bacterium
ACAGAAAGTAAAAATTTTGCTAAAACAACAAAGTTCTTGGCTATAATAGTATAAACCACTAAGATGGTTAAAAGTAAAAAGTAAAAAGGAAAAAGTAAAAAGGAAAAATAACCGCGATAAACAATCATATAATATGCAGACTATCCAACAGGGTAAATAATTCAGTTTAAGAAATATAATTGGCATCGGGGGTCAAGGATCAGGCAGGTCTGTTGTGATTGTTAAAGAGTGCGAAAGGGGGGACTTGAACCCCCATGAGCTTGCGCCCACTAGATCCTGAACCTAGCGCGTCTACCAATTCCGCCACTTTCGCATAAGTGCTTAAAATTTAGCCAGACATAATTCTAAAAGCAATATTTTGAGCAGCCTACATGCTCCCCCGGAATATTTTTTTTATATTATTGACGACTTCAAAGCAGAGAGCACGAAATTATTGGTCCACGAATTACACGAATTAAAACATAAATTTCACGAATTTTAAAAATATCTTTTAATAATTTTCGGATAAATTTGTGTAATTTGTTAAAATTAGAGTAATTAGTGGAGTAATTTGTGGACAAAATCGTTGCGTCTCTGCGAGAAATGAATTATCCGGATAAAAAAATACTTTGTATTATTAAAAAAATCCGTGTTATTTTCCGTGAATCTTCGTGTGCTTCCGTGGTAAAAAAAATATAAAATAGCAGGTTGATAAGTGAGTGAAGAAAAAACAGTTGTTTCAAACCGAAAAGCACGGCATGAATATGAGATTGTAGACCAGGTTGAGGCCGGATTAGTATTGCTGGGTAGCGAAGTTAAATCGTTGCGAGCCGGGCGGGCAAATCTGGCGGATTCCTATGCAAGAGTTACTAAAGGTGAAGTATGGGTGATCGGAATGCATATTTCCGCTTATAAAGAGGCAACTTTTCAAAATCATGATCCGCTCAGAGATCGGAAATTACTTTTGCATCGCAGCGAAATAAAAAAATTAGCCAGAAGAGTACATGAAAAAGGTTTTACTTTGATCCCACTTCGTCTATATTTCAGGAAAAATATTGCAAAACTTGAACTGGGAATTGTCAGAGGAAAAAGACAGTATGATAAAAAAGTAGCAATCGCACAAAGGGATGCAAAAAGAGAAATGGAACGAGAGCAAAAAAAGTTTAAATTTAAAATTTAGGAGATAAATAGATGACTTTTCCGCCGTTGAACGAACAAATGGATGTCATCCGCCGTGGAACGGTGGATCTGTTACCCGAAGAGGAATTAGTACAAAAAATAGAAAATTCAATCAAGAGTAATAAACCGTTAATCATAAAACAAGGTTTTGATCCGACAGCACCGGACATTCATCTTGGCCATACTGTGGGAATTCGAAAATTGAAACACTTTCAGGATCTGGGACATCAGGTAGTTGTAATTATTGGTGATTATACCGCGATGGTTGGTGATCCTTCTGAAAAAAACAGTACACGCCCCCGATTAACGCATAAAGAAGTTATGGCGAATGCCAAAACATATCAGGAACAGTTTTTCAAGATTCTGGACAAAGAGAAAACCCGGATCCGGTACAATGGAGAGTGGTTCAGCAAAATGTCATTTGATGAAATAATGGCTTTGGCTTCAAAATTTACCGTCGCGCGTATGTTGGAAAGGGATGACTTTTCCAAAAGATACAGTAGCCGGTTACCGATCAGTATTCATGAGTTCTTTTATCCCCTGATGCAGGGATATGACTCCGTCATGATAAAAGCTGATGTAGAACTGGGTGCCACCGAACAAAAATTTAATCTGGTAATTGCTCGCCAGATTCAAAAGGAATATAATATTGACCAACAAATTGTATTAACACTTCCTGTATTGGCAGGAGTAGATGGTGCTCAACGGATGAGCAAATCATTGGGTAACTATATCGGAATTGATGAGCCGGCTAATGAAACATATGGTAAGGTTATGTCCATCCCTGATGAACTTATGTATCCATACTTTGAGCTAATCAGCGATGTTAGTCTGTCAGAACTTTCGGATATCAAAAAACAATTGGATGATCCCAATATAAATCCTCGTGATACCAAAAAATATTTAGCACGAACAGTTGTAAAGATGTATCATGGAAAAAAAGCCTCAAATGAGGCTGAATCTGCATTTAAAAGAGTTTTTGTGGAAAAAGAGTTACCCGATACAATGCCGGAATTTGTCCTGGATGAATCATCCTGTCGGATTGATGACTTACTGATTCATACAAAAACGGCAGACTCAAAAAGTAACGCCCGACGTCTGATTCAACAGGGAGGAGTTTCTGTTAATGGAGAGAAAGTTTCTGATCCCTTTGCCGCAATTCCGATTAACTCAGAAATCATCTTGAAAGTTGGTAAAAGAAAATTTGTTAAAATTTCTCCTAAAAAATGAACCGGTTGTAATTATGGCAATACTTCGCGATAAGTCTCTCTGTGGTAACTATCGTATTGAATTAAACGTGTAAGGGTCTCCTTATCTCCTTTGAATATTTTTGCAAAAGTCACATAGTGTGCATCAAAAAAAGTTCTAAGATATTTGTTGTTTGGTTGTTCGCTAACAACCTTGTCGATATTGTCAAGCACCTTTAAGGCATAAATTATTGCTTCATCTAATTTACCCTCCTCCAACAGGTATTCAGCCTCGAAAAAGTCAGGTTTTGCTTCTCTTAAAGGACGTGTTCGCACATTCATAATTTTTTGTAATTCCTGTAAGCGTTTATTCCAACCCTTTGAGTATTTTGATAACAATCCGATATTCGCCAGGTTCTGCGCTTCATCATAAAAAGGAGTTCCAAGATTTAAGGCATAGCCATCAAGTTCTCCGCCGAGAACCAGCAGAGCGTAATAATCAATGAAATGACATAAAGGATCAAACTCAATTTTTCTATGATCAAATAGATAGCCGGGTTGGTAAGGAAATTCCCACTCCTTATCATAAAAACTTTCACCGGAAGCACTCTTTATTTGAAACTGGGCCTTATACAACTTCTCAAACCCTTTTTTCTGTACGGTCTCAATTATAATAAATATTGAAATATCAATGTCAGTTTCATATTCGTCATCTGTCCAGGCAAAATTATTGAAATAATCTTCAATATTTGCCGACAGATCTATAAGATTGTTTACTTCCTCTGCGGGTAAAAGTCCAAAATCAACGGTCACTGTTGATTTTAATACCTGAGCACTTGTTGGTACAACGATTAAAAGAAATAAAAGACAGATGAGGAATATTTTCATTATTTACCTCCTAATTATGAATACAAATGATTTCGGGGTACCCGTGATGATACATTGCAGGTGACTTCATAAGGAATGGTCTTCAATCTTCCGGAAACTTCCCGGATAGATATCTTCTTATGATTGTCCTCGCCGTAGAAGATAACTTCATCCCCAACATCACACTTTAAGTTCTTTCCCAGGTCAACCATGACCATGTCCATACAAACCGTACCAATCAGGGGATACTTCTCACCGCGGATAATCACTTCTGCATTATTTGTTAGACCACGATTCAGCCCATCGGCATATCCGGCAGGAATTACACCGATATGGGTTGCATCCTGTGTATAAAAACGCCTGCTATAGCTTACGGGTTCATTTTTTTTTAAATATTTTATCAAGCACAACTTTGAGCGAAGAGATAACACTTCTTTAAGATCCCAGTCAAGTTCAAAATCCGGAGAAGGAGGCTGACCATATAACATTATCCCCGGTCGGACCATATCAAAATATGCATCAGGTGATTTCATAATGGCAGCAGAATTTGCTAAATGAAACAGAATTTTATGTGTACACTTTGATTCAACAAACTCTTTTATTTCTTTAAAACGTAAAATCTGAAGTTCTGTATAAGATTGATCTTTTTCATCGGCTGAAGAAAGATGAGAATATATACCTTTTATTTCGAATATCGTGTTATTTAAAATATTTAGAAAGCTATTTTCAAAAATCTCAAATAGAAAGCCCGCACGATTCATCCCGGTATCAACTTTTAAATGAACAGGAATTTTTTGACTTGTTCTGTTTAGATTTTGCAAATAGGTGATTTGTTCATCAGAAGTGATGGTTATTTCTAAATTGTTATCAATGGCAGATTTAAGATATTCGGAATGATGCGCACCAAAAACAAGTATAGGCTGTGAAATACCAGCTTGACGCAATTTGATCCCTTCTTCTGCAAAAGCTACACCAAGATATTCACAGCCGGCTTCCAGAGCGGTTCGGGAAACTTCTAAATCACCATGACCATAACCATTTGCTTTGACAACAGCCATAATTTTTCGAGATCCAACCGCCTCGCGAATTAATTTTATATTATGACTCAGATTTGTATGAGATATATGAGCAACTGTTGGACCCATAATACTTCTAAGTTTTGTATTTCGATGCAATGGTTTCTATTGATTCGCCTTTAAATATTGTCTGAACGCGATTATCCTCTACTAAATACTCTGCGATCATTGGCCTAAGGTTATAGTTAGAAGACAGGGCTTGTCCATAAGCACCTGCCCCCGTTATTGCCAGATAATCTCCTTCATTAAGCACAGGCAGGCTTCTATCTTTTGCAAAAAAGTCCGATGTCTCACATACCGGACCCACAATATCCACTACTTCTGTCAAATTTTCTTTATGATTGAGTGGTAAAATCTGATGATAAGCATTGTACAAACTAGGTCGGATAAGATTGTTCATCGCAGAATCTACTATAATGAATTTCTTGTGTGGCGTCTCTTTAACATAGAGAATCTTTGTAATGAGTAATCCTGCAGAACCTACAATTGAACGTCCCAGCTCTATTAACACCTTTCTCTTTTCATTCTTAAATGGCTTTAATAATCCGGGTAGTATTTTTTTTATGTAAGTATTCGGTTTTTCGTTCCCATTTAGTTGATGTTGATAGTCAATCCCAATGCCACCCCCAAGATCAATGTATCTGATCGGAATACCCTCGTCTTCCAATTGAGTAATGAGTGCTTTAAGAAATTTAACGGTTGCCAGATAGGGTTCAATCGTTTCGATCTGTGAGCCGATATGTACATGAATACCCGAGGGCTCTATATAGGAAGACTGAGAAGCTTGTCTGTAAAGTTGAAGAGCCATATCACGGGTTACACCGAATTTGCTTGAATGTAATCCGGTTGAAATATAAGGGTGGGTTTTGGCATCAATATCCGGATTTACACGAATGGCAATCACAATTTTTTTTTGAAGCTTATTGGCAACAGTCATTACCTGATCAAGTTCTGATTTTGATTCAATATTAATTGAATAGATACCCTCGTTAACCGCCCGGGATATTTCATCTTTACTTTTTCCGACTCCGGCAAATACAATTTTTTCTGGCGGAATCCCACTTTTAAGTGCAAAAAACAATTCTCCGCCTGAGACGACATCAGTACCAAAATTCATCTGTTTTATTATCTTTAAAAGCGAAGGATTATAGTTGGCTTTCAATGCATAACATGGTAAAAAATCAAGCGATCCGGAGCAGGATAAGACATCTTTGCAATTTCTTCTGATTTCTTCAGCGCTGTAAATGTAGAAAGGTGTTGGATATGTGGCAACAGTTGATGAGAGATCAACCTTTTCAAAACATAGATAGTCTTCAGAATTATAATATAAGTATTTCATCTGGATTCAATAATCATGGAAAATTAATTGAAAATAGCAAATATGCAGTTTTTTATCAATAATATATTATCCAGGTTAATATATTTTCCCTCCTGATGAAGAAATTTATATCAAATTAAATTAAAGAATCCGCCAAAACTATGCGATGATACAACTAAAGAACCGTTTAAGCAAATTTTGATATTGATTGCAAAATAGTAGATTAGTTAGATGGGGAGACAACTATAAATATTGATAAAAAATCAACCAGGGGTGTATGATGGAAAAATCAAATACCCGTAAAGCCTACGAAAGAGATGAGTCCCTCATCAGATATTTTGGTGAAATTAGCGATATTCCTTTGCTCAGTTCTCAGGAAGAAATTGAGATCGCAAAAAAAATTCGCAAAGGGAACAGAAGAGCGCTTACAAAATTAATTCAGTCAAATTTGAGGTTTGTTGTGCGTGTTGCTCTCGATTATAAGAATCAGGGATTACCACTGGCAGATTTAATCAATGAAGGAAATTTAGGATTAATCAAAGCGGCAAAGAGATTTGATGAAACAAAAGGCTTTAAATTTATTTCTTATGCTGTCTGGTGGATCAAACAAAGTATTTTACAAGCCCTCGCCGAACACTCGCGCGTTGTACGGCTACCTCTGAACAGGGTAAGTGTGCTTAGCAGAGTTGGCAAAACCCATGATAATTTGGAACAGGTATTCGAAAGAGAACCCACTGTCGATGAAATTGCAGAATGTCTTGAAATTTCCTCCGGTGAAGTAAAAATGGTTTATCAAATTCACGGCAGGCAACTTTCCCTCGATGCGCCAATATCGGATAAGGAGGGAAACACTTTACTCGAAATAACGGAAGATGCAGAACTTATTCCACCTGATGAACCAATTACAAATGGCTCCCTGAAAGAAGAAATTGAAAAAGCATTCAAATCAATTTCTAATAAAGAAGCAGAAGTTCTGAGAATGTATTTTGGAATGGATATGGATCGACCGGCAACATTGGAAGAAATCGGAGCTAAATTTCGCTTGACAAGAGAACGTGTACGGCAAATAAAAGAAAAAGCAATAATAAGATTGCGTCATCAGTCAAGGAGTAAAGCACTTAAACAGTATCTGGGATAAGATCGTTATTAAATGTCTTAATCTGTTATCTTTTTCTTAATTTAATTCCTCCACATTTAGCTTCGAAACATATACATTAATTGCAATTCATACCTTGTTTTCTACTCTCCGATTGGTTAGATTACGTGACTTTAATTCCTAATAAAAATAAAGTAAAAAGGGTGTTATGAGCTATCGTTCAATCGTTTTGGTAAAGCAGGTGCCCGATACCGCAAACATTTCCGGTCAGGTAATGAAACCTGACGGAACGGTCAACCGGGCCATGTTACCAGCCATTTTCAATCCGGAGGATAAAGTGGCTTTGGAACTTGCTTTACAAACCCGTGATAAATTTGGTGGTGAGGTTATTGCATTGACAATGGGGCCACCAAAGGCATCAGAATTGCTTCGGGAATGCCTGTATATGGGTGCCGATAAGGTCATATTAATCAGCGACAGAAAATTTGCCGGTGCAGATACGCTGGCTACATCCTATGTCCTATCTGAGGCAATTAAGAAAATCGGATCCTTTGATATGATTTTTGCCGGTAGACAGGCAATTGACGGGGATACGGCACAAGTGGGCCCGCAAACAGCGGAAAAGCTGGAATTACCTCAGGTAACCTATACGGAAAAAATCGTTGATATTAACAAAAATAAAATCACCATCAGGCGCAGAATTGATGGTGGACATGAGGTTCTTGAATCCCCATTACCACTCCTTATTACTGTTATAAAAGATGCTGCGATACCAAGACCTTTTAGAGCCACGCGGGTTATGGCATATAAAAATGCACGTTCTCTGGTTGAATTAGAAAAAATGGTCGAAGGGAATTCTTTGCTTTATATTGAAGATCTTAAGGATGAGTATATTGCTAAATCATTATTTATTGAAACCCTGACCATGGACGAGCTTTCAGTAGAGGCAGAACGCTGTGGTCTGCAGGGGTCACCAACAAAAGTATATAAAATTGACTCCGTCGTATTAGGTGGGGGAAAACATATAAAGATTGAACCCACAAAAGAAGGATTGGGACAATTAGTTGATAAACTCATGGTCGATCATATCTTTGGATAAAGGTTTGTTATGGAAAAGTTTTCAAATGAAGTTTGGGTGTTTGTCGAGCAAAGATCAGGAAAACCCGCAGAAGTTAGTTTTGAATTATTGTCCAAAGGCCGGAAATTGGCGGAAATCTTAAAGGGTACGCTTAAGGCAGTTGTCATTGGCAGTGAAATGCATAAAGTTGCCCGGCAGACTTTTCAATATGGGGCAAAAGAGTGTTTGCTCGTTGATCATCCGGAATTAAAGGATTATAAAACGGTTCCGTATAGTCGTGTCATGATTGAATTAGTGAGCAAATATATACCACGTGTCGTGCTTTATGGTGCTTCTTTTATTGGCAGAGATCTGGCTCCGAGGGTAGCTTCCTATACGCGAAGCGGATTAACTGCAGACTGTACAGATTTACAGATTTCTGATTTAACATATTTGCGTAAAGATTATAAAGATTTGTTATTACAAATTCGACCTGCTTTTGGAGGGAATATCATTGCAACCATTATTACGCCCGATGTTCCCATTCAAATGGCTACCGTTCGGGAAGGGGTAATGGAAAATGTTCCGCTTGATACCGCTGTAAAGGGTAAAATTGTCGAAATACCGTATACGCCGGATAAAATTGACAAAATGATAAATATTATTGAGAAGTATCAAGAGGAAAACAAAGTTAATTTAAAATCAGCCCCGATCATAGTTGCTGGTGGTTATGGGATGGGTTCCAAAGAAAATTTTGGAGTTTTACACGAATTGGCCCATGTGATCGGAGGAGAAGTAGCTGGAAGTCGCGCCGCAGTTGATGCCGGTTTTATTCCGCACGAAAGACAGGTTGGACAAACCGGGGTTACAGTACGTCCCAAATTATATGTTGCCTGCGGGATCTCCGGGGCCATTCAACATCGGGCCGGAATGCAGAATTCAAATAAGATTATTGCGATAAATAACGATCCAGAAGCGCCAATCTTCGATGTTTGTCATTACGGAATTGTCGGTAACGTCATGGATGTCATCCCCGATTTTATCGAGGCTTATAAACATAAATTAAAATAGAGGATTTCGATGCCAAATTTTTTTACAGAAAACTCGGATATACTCTTTCACTTTGAAAACCTCCACATTGAAGATATTGTCGAACTTACAGAAAACTTCTATGAAGAAGCTAAAGAATATAATTATGCACCGATAAATTATATTGATGCGATAGAAAACTATAAAAAAATCATGGAGATTGTTGGTGATATTGCCGGTAATTTTATAGCACCACGTGCTACTGAGGTTGATGAGCAGGGGAATACCATAGAAAATGGTAAAGTCGTTTATGCGAAAGGCACCCAGGAAAATCTGAAACAACTGGTCGATGCAGAATTAATGTCTGTCGAATTTCAACGCAAGTTTGGAGGGTTGAATTTCCCAAAAACAATTTATATGATGATGTTGGAAATTGTTTCCCGGGCAGATGCTTCTCTGATGAATATCTTTGGATTACAGGACATTGCGATGACGATTGAAAAGTTCGGAGATGAAGAACAAAAAAAGCAATTTATGCCGGGCTTTTCTTCAGGGGATTATACCGGCGCAATGGCCCTGACTGAACCCGATGCCGGTTCTGATTTGCAGGCGGTAAATTTACATGCCTATCAGAATGAAGAAGGGCAATGGTTTTTACGTGGTGTGAAGCGATTTATAACCAATGGCGGAGGCGAAGTATTATTGGTCCTTGCCCGTTCTGAACCTGGTACAAAGGACGGTCGGGGACTCAGTATGTTTGCTTGCTTTGGAGGTGATACCGTAGTTGTAAGACGAATTGAAAATAAACTAGGAATTCATGGATCACCGACCTGTGAGCTACAATTTAATGATACTCCGGCGGTTCTTATTGGTAAGAGAAAATTAGGATTGATAAAATATGTAATGGATCTGATGAACAGTGCCCGACTGGGTGTCTCTGCACAGGCTTTGGGTATTTCTCAGGCCGCGTATGAAGAGGCCCTGGCCTATGCTAAAGCCAGAGAACAGTTTGGCCAGCCGATTTATAATATTCCACCTGTTACAAATATGTTGATCGACATGCGCGTTACCCTTGAGACCAATCGTTCGTTGTATTATGATACGTGTAAATGGGTCGATCGCCGGAATAAGTTGGAATTACATATTGAAAGATTAAAAAATCAGGAGAAAAATTTTCAGGATGAAACGGATAAAATGAAATGGGCAAATAAGGTATGTAATTTACTTAACCCGATGACAAAATATATATTAACGGAGTCTTCTAACAAGATTACCTATGATGCACTGCAAATCCATGGCGGTGCTGGTTATATGAAAGATTTTACAATTGAACGTTTGGCCCGAGATGCCCGAATCACCAATATTTATGAAGGTACCTCTCAATTACAAATTGTTGCTGCCATGGGAGGGGTAATAAAAGATATTTTAGCTGATCATTTTGATGAAAAAATGAATAAAACCTATAAAGGGACACTAAATAAACTGGCAGATCATTTAAAAGAAATTCGGGAAATTTTTACAGATTGTCTCAAATATATTCAGGATAAAAACGATCCCCGCTTTCAGGATGTAGCGGCAAAAGAGCTGGTAGATTTGTATTCGTTTTTATATGTGGGATTTCTGGTTCTGGATGAGGCTGAAATTAACCGGAGAAAAATCTTTATTGCCAATCGCTATATTACAAATGCCCTGGCTAATGCAAGAAAAAGTTCAGAAGCAATAAAAAATGGGCAGTTCTCTGATCTGCTTCATGCTGATGAGATATTACAGTAAGATCGTGGAGAAAATCTTTGGGATATCAAAAACCGGATTCAAATAAAGATATTTCAACCTGGATGGTGGTGAATGTGTAGTGGCATTTCATACACCATTAAAAAAGTAATTGATGTATGATTTACCCTGTTATATAGTTCTCTCCATTTTGAACCGTTTTTCGTAAAACACCAGTTTTTTGATACCCTCTTCTTTAAATCTGTGATAAACAGGTTTGAACTGTAATCCTACCTGATCGGGATGATGTGCATCCGAGCCGGTGGTTACCGGAATCGAATTATCTCTGATTAACGGAAGCCAATCGAGACCCGGATAAGGTTCGCCCACTTTTTTCCGATAGCCGGAGGTATTTATTTCAATGGCCATATCTGATTTTTTAACAGCCTGTAATAGTTGGATTACTTCGTTCGGAACTAATTGTATAAGAGAATCCCCGGGTGATTTTATCATATCGAGGTGTCCCAGGACATCAAATAATCCGGTTTCTATCCCTTTTATAACTGTGGACAGATAATCTTTATAAATTTCTTCTTTTGATTTGTCAGGAAAGTGGTAATCAAATACCCAGTTTCCCTTTGGCCAATGGCGAATAAAATGAATAGACATAATCACAATGTCAAAATCATGCAGATTGAGAAATTTTTCAATAAAGTCTTCGAATCCCTCATAAAAATCAGCTTCTATTCCATACCGAATTGTAATTTCCGGGTACTTTTCTTTTGCCCTTACCACCCAACGGGCGTAGGTATCGATCTCATCCAATTGCATACGGTGAGCCAGATCGAAATTATCCGGTAATGGAATATGATCGGTAAAGGCAACTTCTTTTATACCCTGATCTATTGCTTTTTCGACATATTCAAATATTTCACCTTCCGCATGTTTACATAATTTTGTATGAATATGGTTGTCAATCATTTAAATTTTTACTCATTTAAATTAATTAGCCTGATCTATTCATAAATATCTCGCGCAAAGGTCACGCCGGTAGTTGGAAATTG
>JAGLYF010000076.1 GCA_023132435.1 Calditrichia bacterium
GGGATGTGATTTTATCTTCATATTCATTGCGTCGTCGCGAGAGATGAATTATCCAGGTTAGGTATTAATCCCCAGTTGATAGATATTTTAAGAGGTTTTTTATCACAAAAAAAGAGAACAATTAAATTTGTTCTCTTTTTGTAAATAAAGTTTTATTAAGTTGATTTTAATTGACCTGATCACCAACATATCTGTCCTTTGGAAAAAAGCGGATATAGATTAGATCAGAAAATATGATCGCTTCTTTTGAATAGGGATTGATCCCCCGTTCATAAAACGCATTGTCGATAATGACCGATGCGTCTTTCCAGGCACTCTGCTCATTAACTATGTTTACAAACGAAAAGAATTCATTTTCTTTTTTATTAAAAAGCTTTTTGATAATTTTTTTCCTTGTCCGGCCGACAACTATAGCGTTTAAATCTTCCAAAGGTTTGTCGGATTGTATTTGGCTGGCTACGAAGGCAGCCATATCGTCTGCAATGTTTCCTTTAGTATCGCTTTTTGCTGGTGCGGCAGCAGCTACTACTTCTTCCTCCTCCTCTTCCTCTTCCTCTTCCACTATTTCTTCCGGCTTTATCTCACCGACTTCTATTTCGGTGACTTCTACAACCGGCTTGCTATCTTCAATGTCTTCAATTTCTTCCATCTGAAGTATTTCTTCCTCAACAGGTGCGTCTTCGGTGACAGCTTCTTCAACCTCTGGTACGGGTTCAGTAAGAACCTCTATGCTCTCTTCGCGTAGAACAGTTTCAAGATCGGCCAATGAAAGTTCACTTTGATCTTTAGCCTTCAGCTCCTCCATTAATTTTGTATATTTTTCGAGATTCCGATCCTGAAAAGCGTGTAGCAATACATCCAATTCGATAGTTTGTACATCTGCACTCACAGCTTCGGACATAAAACTGGTAATTGTTTTAATCGTTTTTAACGTGGTCTCAAAAAGATTTTCCTTGAAAGCATTTTCATCTATTTGTGCAATAAGTTGATGAAATTGTTCCCGAGATATTTCACGCATATATTTTGCATTGAAATATTCAGAAATCGCATCCCTGTAATATCCATATTTGAAAAAATATTTTAGTGTATCGTACACTTCCATTGTAGACACTACCTGAGAATCTTTAAATATAAATTGGCTGAGTGTAAGATGAGGTTCAATCAAATAATTCATCTCAAGTTTGATCGCCCGTTCAATAAGTTGATTAAATTTGTTCTGATCAAAACGTGCATTTTGCTTCAAATTATCAAAGATTTGATCGATTAGTATACGGACTTCAGGCATGTCATAATCGAAGCGATCACTGGAACCGAATTTTTCCTCCTCGTCCCTAATCCATAGTTCCACTTCCTGATCCAAAAAGTGTTTCACAGATTCCGGAATATCGCGTGTAGCTAAATATGCAAGGGGAATATCCTGCATATTAGGATCGGTAATTACTTCTTCACGAACTTTTTTAATTAATGTATCTACTAAATTCTCAAGCATTATTTTTCTCTCCTTTTAGGGACTATAAAAATCGAATTTAAATCTCAACAGTTTTTTTTACAAGTATTTATTCAGACTTTATAAGATTTACCCAAACCTTTCGGGTGCGGGGACCATCAAATTCGCAGAAAAATATGCCCTGCCAGGTTCCTAACTGCAATCGTCCCTCTTTCAGAAAAATAGTCTCAGAGTTACCAAACAAACTGGCTTTAATATGTGCAGCGGAATTTCCCTCTATGTGCCGGTAGGAATCACTAAAAGGAATTACTTTGTTGATTTCCATCAGCATATCCGATTTTACATCAGGATCCGCATTTTCATTAATTGTGACACCGGCGGTGGTGTGAGGTATAAATACGTAACAAACACCATCTTTGATCCCACTTTCTTTGACAATTGACTGGATCTGCTGCGTGATATCGATGATTGAAGTACGATCAGTAGAATGAATGGTAAAATTTTCCATTGTACACCTTAATTAAGTTTTTAATTTTTTCTTTTTAGCGGCGGGAAACAGGATGTTATTTAGAATTAGTCGATATCCCGGAGAATTTTTATGTAGTGATAATTCTGTTGGCGGATCCCCTACCTGATGCGTATAGTCTTCCGGATCATGTCCACCATAAAATGTAAATGTACCCTTCCCGCTATTCCCATGAATATATTTAATCTCGTTACTTCCTTCAATTTTTCCCATAATTACCAGAGATGGTTTTATCTTTTCTTCCCGAAACATCGTTGTTTGTCCCATAAAACCCTTGACAACATTCACATGATTCTGTGTAAGCATGGTGGGTACCGGATCGTATTTTGCTGAAAATTCGAAAAGGGTAAAATAATCTGTATCGGCATCTCTGAGGCGTGGCATATGACTGGGGGGTGTATCAATATCGCTAAACTCGTAAATATTAGGGTTTGTATATAATCTAAAGTCTTTGAATGCAAGCGTTTTCAAAAAATCTAATTTCGTTTCATAGTCAGGGTCAACCGGATCATAGTCAAAAGGAACATCGCAAATATCTATATTTTCCGCAGAGAGAGCTATATCGAGCGCATCGGCGGCAGAACACATTGCAAATAAAAACCCCCCTGATTCAACAAACCTTTTGATCTCCCTGGCAACAGCGCCCTTGAGTTGAGTTACCTTCTGAAATCCGAGGTTTTTTGCCAACTCTTCACTCTGAATCTGCTGCTCAATATACCAGGGCTCATTTTTAAAGCTCGCCCAAAATTTACCATACTGTCCAGTAAAATCTTCATGATGTAAATGTAGCCAGTCATACTTAGATAGAAATCCGGCAAGAACCTTTGTGTCATAAATCTGCTCATACGTAATTTCAGAGTAGTTTAATGCCAGCGTTACTGCATCATCCCAGGGCTGGGAGTTTGGTGGTGTGTAGACGGCAATTTTTGGGGCTTTCTCTAAAAGAACTTTCTCCATATTGTTTTCTTCAATAGTAGCATATATACTATTAACCTGGACGGAAGAGATCGTTTCGTAATATATTCCTCGTAAGCGACATTCACTTTCGAAGATTGAAGATTGTGGGAACAAAAATGAACCACCACGATAATTGAGCAGCCATTCTACATTAACATTCCGTTCAAGAATCCAGTAGGCAATTCCATAGGATTTAAGATGGTCCGTTTGTTTCAAATCCATAGGGATCAGTATGAACTGAGCCCGTAGAATGTTAAATAATAATATGACAAAAATTAAAATGCGGATCATCATATTCTCAGGTCTGTTCTTTAATTAATTTAATATTCAACAGCCGCGCTTTTTCTCTTGCTTTATGTATCAGAAGACTGGTCGGATAATATGTCATCAGCTGATGATACAAATCAAGAGCCGATTCCAGATTTTTCAGATTTTCTTCACTTTCAGCGAGTAGAAAAATAATTTCATCGATGTCTTTATCTTCAGGAATATCTTTTTTAAGACCCATTAAAACACTTTTTGACTCATTATATTTGCCTAACTTACTATACAGTTTACTGGCATTTATTCCTGCCTGAGCGCGTAGATTGTTATTGTCTCGACTTAAATCATCAAATTCTTCAGCCGCTAGAGCATACTTCTTTTGAAATTTTAATAAATCTGCATGTGCGTATCGGGAAAGAGAAATGGAATCTTCAGAGGAAGATTTTAATAACATCCATCTGGCCAGTATATTATTCATCAAAGGATCATTAGATTTTGTTTTAGAAAGTAACTGTGATAAAGATTCCTCGGCCTTTTTGAACTCAGCACTGAAAAAATGGATTTCTGCTGTTTTAAATTTTGCAATATTCAGATAATCTTTATGATTTGCAAGTTGATATGTCTTAAAAGCCTGTTTCATCTGGTTTTTTGTTAAATATGTGTCTCCCAGGCGAATCAAAACACGGTCTCGCGTCTTACCTTTATTATTTTTCTTCAAATAATTTTGATAATTGAATATCGCGTTGTCCAAATCAAAATAATATTTAAAATAAATATCAGCGAGATTGATATAAGATTTAAATGTGAATGGTGATTTTTCATCTGTCTTAATAATATCATTATATATCTTTACTGATTGTCGCATGTTTTGGGCAGATTCTTCGTTATCCCCCAGTACATATGCCTGGGAAGCATAGCTGCGTCCAAGATCAAAATATGATTGTTGAACAAGAGGTGAAGTTGGGTGGTTTTGCATTAAATATTCAAATCCTTTGATCGCATTGGAATAGGCTTTATTCGCAAGAGTTTCCAGAGCATATTTTTGAATATATTCACCGTTACTTTTTTCGGTTTCCAGACTCTTATAAATTTCGAATGCCCGGTCATATTGCTTATTTTTTAGATATAATCCAGCCAGTATCTCACGGACTTTATCCTGCTCAGGGTGCTTTAGTAGAAAAGAGTTAATGGCGTTTACAACCGGGGTAATATCCTGACCTTTATCTGAAAGGGACAATAATTGTCGCTGAAGAAAGGCGAGTTGTTTTGTTCTTATAAGATAATATTGCAGATAGTGTTCGCTGGCTTTTTCGTAGTTGAGTTGGGCTTTATAAATATTGGCAATATCTACATGTAAAGTTTCCTGTTTTTTTAACCGGTTGATTGCTTCCAAATAGACCAGAATTGCCTCATCATAGAGACGCTGCCGAATCATAGCCATAGCCACGAGTCGATAAACTCCCGGATTGTTATTATTGCGCCCCAGATGAGAATACCATACACTAAGCGCTTTTTCCCGCTCATTGTTAAGAAAATATGCTTCGCCGAGATCAGTATAAAGCGGACTGCGGGCAGGTTGAGATTTTAATGCATCCTCTAAAAATAAGATTAGCTGACGATATTCTTGCAGACCGACGAGACATTTTTTTATGCCAATAATTGCACTGAGATTGCGATAATCTGATTTATATATTTTTTGATACAGATTAAGTGCACTTTCAAAGTGATAATTATTTACCAATGCCCCAGCAGTGCGCAATTGTTGCTGAATATTCTGAGACATTGACAAATCCGGAACGGATGAAATCAGTAGAAAAATCGTAATATACCAGCCGATTTTACTATTCAACTGTAAACTTGAGAAGAATCTCATCACAAATGAGCATTCCTTTTTCTGTGAGTTTAAAAAAATCATCATGGATAATTGCTAGCTTATTGTCGATTAGTTCTTGTGTTTCTCTAACAAATTTTTTTAAAAAATTTATCCCGAAATGTCTCTCAAAGTCAATAAGAAACACTCCTTGATATGTTCTTAGAGCAAGAAATATGTGCTCAGATATCAATTGGTGTGTTTTCAGTTTTTCCTTAAATGATCTGGGTAATTCTTTTTGCCTTAATTTTGAGATGTATCCGCTGACAGATCGAATATTTGCCCAGCGAGAATTTTCCCAGAACGAATGAGCCGAAGGCCCAAATCCCAGATAGGGTACATGCTGCCAGTATTTATAATTCTGCCTGGAGTAATAGAATTCTGATCGTGCGTAATTGGAAACCTCATAATGTTTATAGCCGGAATCAGTTAATAAGCTATGGGCTATACTAAAATATTCGATTTCTTTTTCTTCATCAAGACGATGAATCCGGCCTTCCATAAGGTTTTTATAAAACGGCGTTTCCTTTTCATAAGTAAGATTATATACAGAAAGATGCTCTGGTAGAAAGGACAACGCTTTTTTTAATGTATAATTCCAGTTATCGGTAGTTTGATTAGGTAATGCAAATATCAAATCCAGATTAATATTATTAAAGCCAACCTGTCGGCAATCGGCAATAGCGTTTATAGATTCATCTGTCGTATGGATTCTATCAAGTAATTGAAGTTCATCTTCAATAAAACTTTGTACCCCGATACTTATGCGGTTAATCCCCAGATCGGAGAGCTGCTTTAATTGCGTTGGATCCAATGTACCGGGATTTACTTCAATGGTTATCTCGCAATCATTATCCAGATTAAAATATTTCGAAATAGTGTTTATGATATCGTTAATTTGATTGGTGCTAAGCAGAGATGGTGTTCCACCACCAATATAAAGCGTATCAAATTGGTTTTTTACTTTGACTTGAGAAGCTGTTAACTCGATTTCAGTGAGTAAAACATTGATAAACGTACTGGTAAGTGAAGTATCTTCTATTGAATAAAAGTCACAATACCCACATTTTGACCTGCAAAAAGGAATGTGTATATACAATCCTGATTTGCGCGAGATATTCATTATGATTAACGGATAATATTGGCAATACGTTCAAAACGTATTTTCCTGGAAAATAAAAAGAAATCAGAAAAATTAAAATCACCTTCCCAGGATAAATAAATTATGAGAGCTTCCCCAACAATATGATCAAAATTCACAAACCCCCACACCCGGCTATCAGAACTTCGATCCCGGTTATCACCCATCATAAAAAAGTTGTTTTCAGGAACTTCTAGGGGACCGAAATTATCGCGACTGCCATATTTATTGTTTTCAAAGGTTGGAAATGTGTACCGCCCTTCATTTTTCTTTATGATTGTATTACGATCCATAAATTTCATTTTTGGTGGTGAAGGGAATTTCACACCATCGACATAAACCTGTTTATCAAAAACTTCTAGTGTCTGCCCACCGGTTGCAATGCATCTTTTTATATAATCCAGATTTGGGTCAAGGGGATATCGAAAGATGACTACATCATCCTGTTGGGGGGTCTTAAATCCCGGTATCCGAACCCAGGGGATTGCAAATCCTATATCCGTATAGGGGATACCTATCCAATCAGGCGTACGCATACCATAATTAAATTTGTTTACCAGCAAAAAATCACCTATTAAGAGAGTATCTTCCATTGAAGATGTTGGTATTCGATAGGCCTGAACAAAAAATTGTCTTATGATCAAAGCAGCGATCAGAGCAACAAAAAGACCTTCAAAAAAATCCCGGGATCGTTTATCTTCTTCAATTTTTAATTTACTCAAGAATCTATCTCCTTTGGCATTACTGGTTTTCTAATTTAGTTCGGGTACTATAAATTGTTTTACAAAGTGTAATAAAAAAATTTATGGTTTCTTATATTCCATTTATTATTTAGAAATTCTTTTAATTAACGTGACCCCGAAGGTAAAAGTTCCACTTAATTGTCTGTATCCATTGATAGTAAGGCTAAAAAGGCCTCTTGCGGAATTTCCACACTGCCAAGCTTCTTCATTCGTTTTTTACCTTCCTTTTGCTTCTCCAATAATTTTCGTTTACGTGTTATGTCGCCCCCATAACATTTCGCGGTAACATTTTTTCGCAGGGCTTTAACATTTGTACGGGCGATGACTTTACTACCAATGGCTGCCTGGAGTGCTACTTCAAACATTTGTCTGGGGATAAGTTCTTTCAATTTGCGACACAACCGGTTCCCCCATTCGTAAGCCTTGTCTTTGTGAGCAATAATTGATAAAGCGTCAATAATTTCTCCATTGATCAGGATATCAATTTTAACAAGATTGGACCGCTGATATTCATCCATTTCATAATCTAGGGAGGCATATCCGCGGCTTAGCGATTTGAGTTTATCAAAAAAATCAAAGATTACTTCGGAAAGCGGGAATTTAAAATTCATATCCACCCGGGAAGTATCCAAATATTGTGTGTTCACGAAAACACCGCGACGATCCCGTGATAGTTTCATAATATTGCCTATATAATCGGCAGGAGTAATTATTTGAGCGTTGATATATGGTTCTTCAATGTAATTTATTTTTCCCGGTGGAGGTAATTTTGTAGGGTTATCAATCTCAAAGATATCACCGTTATTCAAATGTACCCTGTAAACAACATTAGGAAGCGTATTGATAATACTAATTTTGTATTCACGTTCCAGTCGTTCCTGAATGATTTCCATATGTAAAAGGCCGAGAAATCCACATCGGAATCCAAATCCTAAAGCTTGTGAGGTTTCTGGTTCAAATACCAGTGAACTGTCATTTAAATACAACTTGTCAAGAGATTCTCGTAAATGTTCAAAATCATCACTGTTTATAGGGTAAATACCACTAAAAACCATTGGATGAATTTCTTTATACTTTAACAGAGGCTTATCTGCTGTATTTTTAACCAGGGTAATCGTATCACCGACTTTAGTTTCATGTACATCTTTAGCACCCGAGATCAAATAGCCAACTTCACCTGCCTGCAACGAGTCAACCGGGTGACGTTTTAGCTTTAATATTCCTATTTCATCGACTTCAAATTGTTTTGAAGATTGAAAAAATTTGATAGCATCATTTTTATTAAACTTTCCCTCAAAAATTCTGATATAGGTGATTACTCCCCGGTAAGGATCAAAGACTGAGTCAAATATTAGTGCCTGCGCCGGATTATCCGCTAAACCGGTTGGTGGCGGTATCTGCTCGACAATTACCTCCATAATGTTCTTTATACCCCGGCCCTTTTTTGCGCTTACCAGGTAGATTTCATCCTCTGCGCAACCAATAACCTGAATAATTTGGTTTTTGACGGAATCAATTTCCGCGCTTGGAAGATCAATTTTGTTTATAACCGGGATGATGTGCAGGTCATTTTCGATAGCGAGGTAAAGATTACTTAGGGTTTGAGCTTCAATGCCCTGGGCCGCATCAACAACGAGAAGCGCACCTTCACAGGCTGCCAGACTGCGAAATACTTCAAAAGAAAAATCTACGTGGCCAGGTGTATCGATTAGATTAAATGTGTACATATCACCACTGTTGGCACGGTATTTCATCTGGATGGCGTGTGATTTTATCGTAATTCCCCGCTCTCTTTCAAGATCCATATCATCAAGAACCTGATCAACAAGATCTCTTGAAGAAATTGTGTTGGTCAATTCGAGCATGCGATCCGCTAGTGTGGACTTTCCATGATCGATATGAGCAATGATGCAGAAATTGCGAATATAATCAATAGACATTTAATACCATCAGTTGTTTTATATAAACTAAAAATTTAATCAACATCCAGCTGAGGCGCAATAAATATTACAATGGGTGGAACAATTGCCAAAATTATCAATAAAACTATTAAGTAGCGATCATTATGCGAATCTAATTAAACTGAGACATGATCGGGTCTAATTAGACCTCCTCCGGATCACATTTTTCTTGATTTTGAATATATTAAAAGTAAATTGTTAAGTGTAAATAAGGGTATATGGAGTGAGTACAAACATAGAAAATCGAAATCTGAATTCCTGGCTTAAAAATCATCCAAATCTGCCAACTCACATTGGAATCATAATGGACGGAAATGGACGCTGGGCAAAAAAACGTCGCCTTCCGAGAATTGCGGGGCATAATGCCGGAATTAATTCTGTAAGAGATATTGTTGAAGCCTGTGGTGAAATTGGCATAAAGGTTCTGACACTCTTTACCTTTTCTCTGGAAAACTGGAAGAGACCAAAAAGAGAAGTCTCTGCTTTAATGAAATTATTGGTGACAACTCTTAATCGTGAGATAAAAGAGCTCATGGGAAAAAATGTCAGGATAACCTGTATCGGCGATCTTGATGATTTGCCTGAAATGACGCGCTTCAGTATTATGGAAGCAATTGAAATGACAAAAAACAATACAGGCCTGACACTTAATCTTGCTCTTAGTTATAGTAGTCGAAAAGAAATTAAATCTGCTGTTATAAAAATTGCTGAGGACGTCTTAGCAGGTAAATTGACTCCTGATCAGATCGATGAAAATCTGATAAGTATGTGTTTACAAACTTCCGATCTACCAGATCCGGATTTAATTATACGTACCAGTGGAGAATTTAGAATCAGTAACTTTTTACTGTGGCAAATTGCATATGCTGAGATCTATGTTACGAAAACTTTATGGCCAGATTTCCACAGGTCAGATCTCTTCGAAGCAATAGGCAATTATTTGAAACGCGAGAGAAGGTTTGGTATGGTCACAGAACAGTTATATTCTAAAAGCTCGCTCCAAGAATCTTGATGACAGATAAGCCTCCCGAGAAAAAGAAGAACTCTCCCAAACTGCACATTACGATTAAAGATTTTATCCTGGCTTTTTGGAAAACAGTTGTTGTCTGGGTTATAATAGGTGTTTTTGTCGCGGTTGCGCTTCATTATGAAGTCGATAAAGCAGTGATAGGTGGTGTAGTTGTCGTTTTTGGACTCATCACACAGGCCTTTGTCGGACTAATTAGCATTATTGCACTTGTACCTTTGGTCGGACCCATCGTTGCTAAATTACTGGCCTTACCAATATTCTGGTTGATCAATGCTCTGGGATATTTTGTTTCGATTGTTGCGATTAAAAAGGGATATTCAAAGGATGTTTTAAACTATCGTGTTTTAACAATCGTTCTGCTAATTGGAATAGTCATTGGTTATATTATTGGCAAATTAGTTTAGACCAGGATCATTTTATAATAAAAAATTATTTTCTCTCTGATGAAAAAGCAATATTCAAATACCATTTCAGAATTGTATGATTTACAGAAATTTTCCATTAAAATGGGTCTGGAAAATATTTCATCTCTATGTAAAGATTTGGGAAATCCCCAGGATTCATATCCAATAATTCATATCGCCGGTACAAATGGGAAAGGCTCTATTTCCATTATTCTCTACGAAATTCTTGCGGCACATGGTTTAAGAGTCGGGTTGTATACATCTCCTCATTTAATGGATTTCCGGGAGAGAATTCGGATTAATCATAAATTTATCGATAAAAAATATATTATTGATTTCTGGAACCGTATGAATTATAAGGTACATCAGCTAAAGGCTACCTTTTTTGATACGACAACAGCACTGGCATTTGAGTATTTTGGTAAGTCGGGTGTAGACATTGCTGTTATCGAAACGGGTCTGGGAGGGCGGTTGGATTCAACAAATATTGTAAAACCAGTTGCTTCAGTAATTACGCCAATCGCGATCGATCATATAAAACAGCTTGGAAAAAATCTAAAATCGATTGCTAATGAAAAAGCAGTTATTGTAAAAAAGGGATCTACTTTTTTCTGTGCAAGACAAAAGAAAACAGTAAAGGATATTTTTAGAAATATCGCATCAGTAGCGGATAGTTTTTATGAGTTCTCCGAATCCGTAAACATACAAAAGAATGAGAGTTTTCCAACATACAGTCAATTTGATTGCCGGGATAAAATACGAAATATAAAAATGGAAAAACTCAGACTGAATTTGGCCGGAAAATTTCAGATAGATAATGCTTGTCTGGCCTATCTGGTTTCAAGATGGTATCTGGATCGTTCGAGGATATCATTTTCCGAAGAGAGGTTCAGAGATGTATTAAGCAGGATTCAATGGAATGGTCGTTTACAATTGGTCTCAAAACAACCGGATGTATATCTGGATGTCAGTCATAACTATTCCGGGTTCAAAGAAACGCTAAGTTTTATATCAGGAATAGGTGATCTCTCAAATCGCTTCCTTTTAATCGGACTTCTGGATGACAAGGAATATAAACTCATCGTACGGTTGTTAGCGAAAAATTTCAGGCAGATCATTCTTACGGAACCGGCACATGAAAGGGCGTTACCGGTTTCTGTTTTATCCGGAGAATTTTTAAGGTATGGTATCGAAGCCTCAGCTGAAAAATCTCTTATCCTTGCCTATAAGTGTGCGATTAAAAATTTAGGAAAAAATGATCGGTTATATGTAATGGGGAGTCATTTCTTAATCGGTGAAATACTTAAAGTAATCAACAAAAAGGACTTGACACAGTAAATTGAACAAGTTAAATTCAGCCAACTGCGAAAAGCTCCATTAAGTTTTCTCGCCCAAGGTGAATTCATTCATGCGTATATTATAAAAAGGGAATTTATACAGAATACAACTATAGCGAACAAATACTATTATTATAAATTTAACATATCACCTTTTTCTTATTGAAAAATTAATCTTAAAAATATCATCTGATATATAAATCCTTTAGTATTCCTAAAGGGAATCCTATATAAAACAAGAATTTTGAAAAGATTCTTATCAAAGGTAAATTATAAGAAAGGTTTAGAATATAATGTTAGACATTGAAGTATTAAAGGAAAAGAAAAGCTCAGAATTAAACAAGATCGCCCAGGATATGAACATATCAGGTGTGAGTGGTCTTAAAAAGGCAGAATTAATATTCCGTATCCTGGAAGAGCAAACTGCCCAGGAAGGCCTTTTATTTTCAAAGGGAGTATTGGAAATATTGCCTGATGGGTATGGGTTTTTGAGATCTACAAATTATAACTATCTGCCCGGTCCTGATGATATCTATATTTCTCCGTCCCAGATCAAAAGATTTAGTTTGAGGACGGGTGACACGGTCACCGGTCAGATCCGGCCCCCGAAGGATAATGAACGCTTTTTTGCCTTACTCCGGGTTGAGGCAGTTAATTTTGAATCTCCTGATCAAGCCAGAGATCGCCTGCTTTTTGACAATCTAACACCGTTGTATCCGGAAGAAAGAATTAACCTGGAAACAAAACAACGCGATTATTCGATGCGTATTATGAATCTTCTGACACCGATTGGCAAGGGACAACGTGGATTAATCGTTGCACAGCCGAGAACAGGTAAAACAATTTTACTCCAAAAAATTGCCAATGGAATTACCACAAATCATCCTGAAATTGAACTAATTGTTTTACTCATTGATGAAAGACCGGAAGAAGTGACAGATATGGAAAGATCGGTTGATGCAGAAGTGATCAGTTCCACATTCGATGAACCGGCCGAACGTCATGTTCAGGTCGCCGATATGGTTTTGGAAAAAGCCAAACGTCTGGTTGAATATAAAAAAGATGTGGTAATTTTGCTGGACAGTCTCACACGTCTGGCCAGAGCGCATAATACAGTTGTTCCTCATAGTGGTAAAATACTCTCCGGAGGTGTGGACTCTAATGCTCTGCACAAACCAAAACGATTTTTTGGGGCAGCAAGAAATATTGAAGAGGGTGGTAGTCTTACGATCATGGCCACAGCTCTTATTGATACCGGATCGAGGATGGATGAAGTTATCTTTGAGGAGTTTAAGGGTACCGGTAATATGGAATTAGTACTCGATCGTCGTTTGACTGACCGTAGAATCTTCCCGTCTCTTGAACTAAACAAATCAGGCACACGTAAAGAGGAATTGTTGTTAACAAGAGAAGAACTTTCACGTGTTTGGGTCTTAAGAAAGTTACTAAATGAGATGAATCCTATCGAAGGAATGGAATTCCTGCTGGAGAAGATGCGGGAAACAAAGGATAATAAAGACTTTTTACGTTCAATGAATGCTTAAATATATATTTTCATCTCCTTAGATATTTTAATAACACTTGCTAATAATATTATAGCTGTCCAACCAAAACAGTTTTTCTGTATAGCGGCCGGTGGATTATATCAGTAGTGAAAGACGTTACATCAGAAATCTTATAAACAAAGTTCGACTTGCACAAAGATAAATCAAGTGTTAAATTTGTTGGCTTTGTATTTTAATGAGAACAGGAGTTGATAAAAATGAAGAAGGATATACATCCCGAATATAAACCCTCCACCGTAAGCTGTGCATGTGGGAACATCTTCCAGACCTATTCTACTGTCGGTGATCTGAAAGTTGAAATTTGCTCTGCTTGCCATCCTTTTTTCACTGGTAAACAGAAACTTGTAGACTCGGCTGGTAGAGTAGAGAAATTTTTAAAGAAGTATAACAAAAAGTAGCCATCCCTTGCGGGTGGAATAATACAATAAACCAAAATAACGGAATGTGGCCCTCTTAGGAGTCCGTATTCCGTTTTTTTTATATTTCCGGATCAAAATTGTAAAACTTAAGTTAATTCCCTACATAGTAGTAATCGAATATAGAACAGACATGTGTTTATCTTAGAATGGATTAATATGAAAGAAGTCGAAGAAAAAATTATGCCGGTCGGCGGTCAGGCTGTTATAGAAGGAGTGATGATGCGATCACCCAAAAGAATTGCCACAGCTATTCGCCGCGCGAGCGGAGAAATAGAAATAAATGCAAAAGAATATGTTTCCTTGATTCGGCGTAAGAAATATTTAAATATCCCCATTGTCAGAGGGGCAATTACCCTCATTGAAGTGATGATTCTTGGTATTAAGACGTTACAATGGTCAGCTGATAAGGCAATGGAAGACCTCGA
>JAGLYF010000077.1 GCA_023132435.1 Calditrichia bacterium
ACTACTTTTTAATCTTGCCTCCGGGGGAATCCGGATTATCTTTTTTCTTTTGTATGTATGGGGAATCTCTTTTATGAAAGATGTCAAAAGATTATTTCAATATCATGGTGCTGAACATAAATCAATTTTTGCATTTGAAGATAAGGTTTTTTTATCCCCGGCAAATGTTCAGAAATATACCACATTTCACCCCAGATGTGGTACGAGCTTTATTGTTATTGTCATGTTGATCTCATTAATATTTTTTGCTTTTCTCGATACATTGATAATATCTTACACAGGAAGTATTAGTCTCGTCGTGAGATTATTAACTCATCTTCCCTTGATTCCGATTGTTGGAGGTATATCGTATGAAGTGTTGAAAGCTTCGGCAAAACATGCCGATTCTCAAATTGTACATTTTTTGATAACACCGGGATTAGGATTACAGAGAATTACGACAAGCCAGCCTGATGACGATCAAATTGAGGTTGCTATCTGTGCATTAAAGGCAGCACTGGGAGAAGAATATAAGGATGAACTGGTGGCTGAAGATTCTGGTTTTCAAAAGAAGGCTGTGGTCTAAGGAATAAGATTATGATAGAAGCAAAAATCGATAAAATGAGGTCTCGCAATAAAGAACTAACAGAAGAGCTCTCCCGCCCGGAGGTATTTTCCGATCAAAAAAAATTCGAGAAATTCGCGCGCGAACAAAATGAATTAAATCAGATCATAAATTTTTATGATCAATTAGAAGATCTCATTAAGCAAATTGAAGAAGACGAAAAAATAATAGAGTCAAATGAGGATGAAGATCTGGTAGCGATTGCCAGTGAGGAAATTGAGGAATTAAATGAAAAGCGCTCGGAAATGGAGGAAGAATTAAAACATCTCCTTATACCGAAAGATCCAAAGGATGCAAAAAATGCTATTATAGAAATCCGTGCCGGAACCGGTGGTGATGAGGCTGCTATTTTTGCCGGTGATTTATACCGAATGTATACCAAATTTTGTGAGCGAAAAGGTCTTAAAACTGAAAATCTGAGTTCGAATATATCAGAACGCGGGGGATTTAAGGAAATAATCTTTAATATTAGCGGAGACAATCCATATGGTATCCTGAAATTTGAAAGCGGTGTCCATCGTGTTCAACGGGTGCCGGAAACAGAAACTCAGGGTCGTATTCATACTTCTGCAGCCTCTGTGGTAATATTACCGGAGGCTGAAGATGTTGAAATTGAAATAAATCAGAATGATTTACGAGTGGATGTATATCGCTCCTCTGGTCCAGGAGGGCAAAGTGTCAATACAACGGATTCGGCTGTACGTATTACACATGTTCCCACAGGAATTGTTGTGACCTGTCAGGACGAAAAATCTCAATTAAAAAATAAAAATAAAGCGTTAAAAGTTCTTAAAGCCCGTATTCTGGATAAAGCACAAAGGGAACAAAACGAGTCTATAACTTCACAGAGAAGAGATATGGTTGCCGGTGGGGACAGAAGCGCCAAAATCAGAACTTACAATTTTCCTCAGGGACGGGTAACGGATCATCGTATAAAGTTGACTATTTATAAATTGGATAAAGTTCTTGAAGGAGAGCTTGATGATTTCGTTGAACAGTTGAAAATTGCTGACAGAAATTTGAAGCTGGAGGAAGAAGAGTTATAAATGTTGTTTATCTTCAGTCTGAAAAATGTGATGGCATAAATGTCAAAAACACACCCTCCCCTGACCATCCTTGAAATTATTAATAAAACCACAAAATTTTTCAAACAAAAAGATATTGAAAATCCACGGTTGAATGCTGAAAGACTTCTTGCCGCTCTTTTAGAAATCACTCGTGTACAATTATATCTTCAATATGACCGGTTGATGTCCAAAAATGAAACTGAATTGTTTCGAGATTTTGTTCGAAGGCGGGCGGAATACGAACCTCTGCAATATATTATTGGTGAAACCGAATTTATGGGATTGAATTTCAAGGTTACTCCAGCAGTCTTAATCCCGAGGCCGGAAACGGAGATATTGATAGAAAAAATTTTATTACTCAGAGACACACAATCATTTTCTAATCCAACAGTTTGGGATATCGGTTCCGGTAGTGGGTGCATTGCTGTTGCTCTGGCTCATTACTGGCCAGAATGCATAATTATCGCCAGTGATGTTTCTGAGGATTCACTTAGTCTGGCAGAAGAAAATGCTTCCCTAAATGATGTAAAGGACAAAATTCAATTTTTAAAACACGATATTCTGACAGATCCTGTCGATTCTTATACACAGGCGGATATTATTGTTTCAAATCCCCCATATGTAAGTTTGAAAGAGTATGAGAACCTGGGAGATGAAATTCGTATTTTTGAACCCAAAATTGCCCTGACAGATGATTCAGAAGGTTTGACTTTTTACGAGAGGATCTTCTCATTGATCGAAAATGGTCACAGGTGTAAATTCATTTTAGTAGAAATGAGTGGTACTCAAACGGAAAAAATTATCCAGATTGCCGGTAAATATGACTTTGCTGGTTTGAATGTTTTTAAAGATCTGAACAACCTGTCACGGATACTTCAGATTAAAGTGAGGTAAATTATGGCACATAAACAGGAAAAAAAAATACAGAAAAAGATAATTTCTTTTCTGAAGAGAAACAAATTCTCTCAACATCCCCGGGAAATAAAAAAATCCTTAGGAATATCTAAGAAGTATGTCGAACATTTTGAAAATGCTCTGATGTATTTAATTCAATCTGGTCAAATTAGCAAAGATTCCGATGGTGTTAAAATTACGACCTCAGCAGGTTCAAAAATTATTGTTGGGGAATTGCGTATCACCAGAGGTGGATTTGGATTTGTTCGGGAGCCGAACAGCAAGATTGATGTTTTTATTAACCGGGATCATTTAAACACAGCATTTAATAGGGATATTGTCGAGGTAAAACTTTACGCACAACGCCGTGGAAAAAATCAGGAAGGATTTGTCACCAAAATTGTTGAAAGAAAACGAACACAATTCGTTGGTACTTTTCACCAGACTAAATATTATGGATTTATGGTGCCTGACGATTCAAAAGTCTATAGAGATTTTTTTATTCCAAAGGAAAATCAGAAAAATGTCAAGGATGGACAAAAAGTTCTGGTATCTCTGGAAAATTGGGATACAGACCATCTCAATCCTGAAGGAAAGATAATCGAGATTATAGGTTTCCCGGGCGAGCCGGGTGTGGATATTGCCTCTGTCGCCTATTCGTTTTCATTGGCGATTAAATTTCCTAAGAATGTTGAAGCGGAAGCTCAGGGTACGAAAAAGGATTTTGATAAAAGTGAAATAAAAAATCGGTTGGATTTGCGCCATCAGGATATATTTACAATCGATCCACCTGATGCAAAGGATTTTGATGATGCCATTTCTCTGGAAAAACTTAAGAATGGAAACTACAGGCTTGGGGTACATATTGCTGATGTCAGTTATTATGTTAGTAGAGATTCAATTATCGATAAAGAAGCCTATAAAAGGGCAACGAGTGTCTATCTGGTTGACCGGGTGATCCCAATGCTTCCGGAGAGTCTCTCAAATCAACTTTGTAGCCTTCAACCCGAAGAGGATAAACTGACCTATAGTTGTCTCATGGAGGTGACAGTTGAGGGTGAAGTTGTTGACTACGATATTCAACCCACGGTTATTAATAGTAAAAGAAGATTTAGTTATGAAGAGGTACAATATATCGTTGACGAGAAAACTGATGATTCTTTTTTTTCTATCCTGAGCGAAATGATGAAATTAAGCAAAATCCTCACGCAAAAAAGATTCAAAGAAGGGGGTATCGACTTTGAGACACCAGAGGTTAGCATCCTTTTAGATGCACAGGGTTTTCCGGTAAAGATTATTCGCAAAGAAAGATTTGATAGTCATCGCCTGATCGAAGAATTTATGCTGCTGGCAAACAAAACGGTAGCAACACATATCCGGAAACAAATTATAAAAGAGAAAAAGTTTCCCTTTATTTATCGTATTCATGAAAAGCCTGATGAAGAAAAAATGAAGAAATTTTTTGAATTTCTACAAGCGCTGGGTGTAAAATTCCAACCGGTAAAACAGGTGACCTCAGGATATTTACAAAAATTACTGCAAGCAATAAAGGGAACGAAAGAAGAATTTGTGATCGAAGAGGTGGCCCTAAGATCAATGATGAAAGCTGAATATTCGACGAATAACATCGGGCATTTTGGCCTTGGCTTCAAAAATTATACACATTTTACATCACCGATACGCCGATATCCGGATCTGATTGTCCACAGGTTTCTTAAAGAGTATGAAAAAAATGGCCGGACAGAAAAAACTGAAGATAAAATTAAATATCTGAAGAAAGTTTGCGATAAATCAAATTCAATGGAAAGAATAGCCCTCGAGGCCGAACGTGAATCCATAAGACAAAAACAGGTTGAATATATCAGCAGTAAAATAGGAGAGGAATTTCAGGGCGTCATATCTGGCGTGATGTCTTTTGGGATATTTGTTGAATTGATGGATACACTGGTTGAGGGTCTGGTTCATATTAAAAACTTGGATGATGATTTTTATATTTATGATGAAAAAACGTATACCCTGGTAGGTCGAGATACCGATAGAATCCTTCGCCTTGGTGACGAGGTTCGAATCAGAATAGCAAAAGTCAGTCCGGAAGAAGGAAAAGTAGATTTTGCCCTTCTATCGTAAAAAAACACATTAATGGGAAACGAATACTATTTGTGCCGTACAAATAAGAATGAAGACAAAAAATACGATTATTTATTAAAAAAATAATTTCTAGTGAAAAATATTCAGTATATAAATTTTTTTCTCATAATCATCGTTCTTTCTCTTCCTGTTCTTTCTGTTGCCCAGATATCTGACAGTCTGAAGAGTGGTGTTTCACTTTCCCGTGATAGCTTGAGCGTCGTTACATCTCTAGATTCTACAAAATTGGATTCAGTTCAATCAGACAGTATTGATTCAGAAAAAAAATCGGCACAATTAGAGGGACCAATCAAATATCAGGCAGACATTGTCCGGGTTAGTCGAAATGAAAATAATATATATTTAGAGGGAAATGCGAAAGTTTTCTATCAAAATATGACTCTTGAAGCGGCAAAAATCCGTATAGATCAGGATGAGCACACATTATTCGCAGAGGGGGGGTCGGACACGACGGACAGCCTTGGCAATCCTATCTATACGGGAACACCGGTTTTTACCGAGAGTGGGCAGGAGCCTATGAAGGGGAACACATTACTTTACAATTTTTACACTAAACGAGGTAAAATTTCTGATGGGAAAACCAAAATGCCACCTGGATATTACAAAGGAGAAAATATCCATAAAATCAGTAAAAACACCCTGTTGATTGAGGATGGCTACTTTACTTCCTGTGAATACATCGATGAGCCTCATTTTTACTTTCGTAGTAATAAAATACGTGTAGAGGTAGAGGGAAAGGTGGTCGCCCGTCCGGTCTATCTTTATATAGCCGATGTACCTTTATTTGTTCTTCCATTTGGTGTATTTCCAAATAAAAAAGGACGTCATTCCGGTCTCATAATACCCAGTTATGGTGAAAGTGCACATGGTGGACGATTTTTAAAGGGAATGGGCTATTATTGGGCGCCAAATGACTATATCGATGCCACGTTTGCCACAGATTATTATGACAAGCTTGGATTTACATATAACGCGGATTTCAGTTATGTGATGCGATATATTCTCAATGGAAGAGTATTCGGATTTTATTTTCCCCGGGATCCAAACCGACCCGATCTCCGAAATCGATGGGCCTTACAATTTTCTCACTCTCACACTATCGATCCAACACTGCGACTGGCTGCATCTGGTAAGTTTCAGAGTGATGGGGAACTGGCTCGGGATTATGCAAGCGATTATGACCGCCGGGTTGACCAGATCCTCTCCTCAAACATGACATTAAGCAAGAAATGGCCAGGGACAAAGAATAGTTTGCAATTAAGCTTGAGCCGAACCCAAAACTTACAATCCGGTGACATCAGCTATATGGCACCGAATTTAAGATTTTCACGTTCACAATCATCGATATATGAAACAATTACCGGTACCACCATACTTGGGACCAGAAAATGGTACCAATCCATAAATTTTTCCTATAATGGTAGAGCACTGAATAAAGGCTATAATCGTAAGCGGGTTGATGGTAGCACTGACTCCGATGAAACAAGAGGTGTTCAGCATAATTTTTCCTTTAATGCACCACAAAAAGTTTTTAAATATTTTAATGTTTCACCAGCTGTGACTTATGAAGAAATCTGGGTAGATGAAACAACCGAAGCTTATTATGATCCCGACTCAGGAGAAACGGTTACAGATCAAGTAAAAGGTTTCGCTGTACGAAGAACTTACCGCGGATCCATTGGAATAAATACCATTCTGTTTGGTATGTTTGAGCCGAATATTGGTACACTAAAATTTATCCGGCATAAATTAGATCCTAAAGTTTCTTTCCAATTCGCGCCGGATTTTTCTGATCCCTCATACGGTTACTACACATATGTTAAAGATGATTCTGGCAATGTGGTCGATAAAATTGATCGGTTTGGCTCAAAGGGAAATCCATTTGGTGGTACCTCGGGAAGAAAGTCCCAAACCATGCAAATGAGCCTGGGTAATTTGTTCCAGGCAAAACTGGTTGATGGTGACGAAGAGACAAAAGTTGATCTATTCAGAATAAATTTTAGTACATCCTATGACTTTTTATCGGAAGAATTTAAGTGGGCAGATCTGAGATCCAATTTTCGTTCAACACCATTACGCGGTGTTAATTTGACTATAAATACAAATCATAGTTTTTATAAACGACGTGATGGTGAAAAAATTAATGAATTACGGTGGCCACGCCTGAGATCGGTTAACGGGAATTTAGGATTTTCAATAGATCAGAACACTTTTGCCGGTATATGGGAAGATAAGAAAGAAAAAACAGAAGATGTAGAGAAAGCAACTGGTGAGACTGAAGATGATGAACTTGTCAAAGATGAGTATTTATATCGGGAGGAAACATCTGATGAATTTGCCGCAAAGCGTATTTCGATTCCCTGGCGATTAAATTTAGGTTTTAACTATAATCAAGATGTGGAAAATAATAGAAATCGATTTAATGTCAAAGCAGCACTTAATGTCACAATCACTAAAAACTGGCGTATCAATTATACTGCAACTTATGATGCTGTTAAAGGTGATTTGGCCTATCAAAGCATTTCAATCTACAGAGATTTGCACTGTTGGGAAATGTCATTTAACTGGCAACCAACCGTAGATTATTATTCGTTTCGGATAAATGTCAAAGCAAGTATTTTACAGGATCTTAAACTTACAAAACACCCATCCAGGTCATTTCGAAACGTAGGATATTAATTATTATAGAGATTCGCTTTGTATTATTATATATTTAGAGGGAATAGAAAACAATCTGATCAGGTCTAAACTTA
>JAGLYF010000078.1 GCA_023132435.1 Calditrichia bacterium
ACTGTTATCCTGGCAGGATTATCCCCCGGTCTGATTTCCACCGCACTTTTAACTGTTAACAATTTAAGGGATATTCATACCGATAGAAAAGCGGGCAAACGAACACTTGCTGTCCGATTTGGACCGATCTTCGCCCGGGTGGAATATTTTCTATCGATTTTGATTGCCTGTATCATGCCTCTGGTTCTGCTGATTGTCGATCCTGCTCATCCTTATTCATTAGCAGCCATACTGGTTATTATTCTTGCCGGTCCACCTATAAAGGCTGTTCTTTTTGATGAAATCAGCCCTGAATTAAACACTGCCCTGGCCAGTACGGGAAAAATACTCCTCTTTTACAGCCTTGTATTTTCTCTGGGCTGGATTGTATGAAGATCAAAGATTGTCAGATCTATACCTATCAGCTTCCATTAGTACAACCTCTTCGAATTGGAAATACCCTGGTTACATCCAGAACCGGTGCCATTATTCAGGTTATAACAGATAGTAATTTGCATGGATTTGGTGAAGCGGCTCCCCTCCCGGGATTACACCAGGAAAATCTAAATGATGTCAGGCGCCAATTAAAAAAAATAACACCTCTACTAATTGGAACTCAAATTCATAACATGTTTAAAGTTGTTGATCTACTACAAATGCAAAATAGATGGCTTCCCTGTGTTCAGTTTGCTGTTGAATCAGCACTTATGAGTATTGCCGAAGAGAGCAATTTGCCAAATCAAAAAAGTTTGTTGCCGGAACCAGTGCATGATAAAATTTATGTAAATGTCTTAGCAACTGGAAATGCCTCAACAATTCTGAAAAAAGTTGAAAAAAGCCTGGCCGGGAATTACCGGTCAATTAAAGTCAAAGTTGGAAGGAATTTGCTGGAAGAGGAGATCAAACTAGTTCAGACCATCCGACAAAAAATTGGAGATAGAACAACTTTAAGACTGGATGCCAATCGGGCCTGGGACTTGCAGGATGCAGTCACTTTTGCCTGTTCTGTTAAAAATCTGTCTATTGAATACGTTGAAGAACCTCTGAAGGATCCCGGAAAATTACCGGATTTGTTTGAGAAGACAGGTCTTCCGATTGCTCTCGATGAGAGTCTTATCGAGATGTCACCGGACAGTTTTGAATTACAGGAGTGGATCAATACGCTGATCCTAAAACCTGCGGTGATAGGATCTGTGAGAAAGACCCTTCAATATATAGATCTGGCCGGTAACTTAGGATTAAAAGCAGTTATCAGCGATACGTTTCACACTGGTATTGGCCTATCCTTTTTACTCCGGCTTGCATCTACAATTACAAAACAAACACCGATGGGTTTTGATACTTACAGGTGGCTTGATGATGATATCCTAATTGACAAATTACCGATAAAAGATGGTTGTTTTGATTTGATGACAGTTATGAATCTTAGTAGGAAGGTTAATTTTTCAAAGTTGGAAAAAGTGGTGTAGGTAATATAATTTAACCAATATATTTGTAGGGACGTTGCATGCAACGTCCCTACAAATATAACGGACAACTATTGCACACCCTAATCCCCCTCTCCTACCAGGAGTGTTTAGACCGGAGAGGGGGAAAGGGGGAGAGTTTTTAAGATATAAATGTAGATCTTATTTTTCAAATTTTGAGATAAATAAAAATGATCAATAACAACCTGAATTTTAAATATCTACTAGAGAAATACGCAGATTGTCCGGCTTTAATCTGGCCTGATGGAAAACTGACCTATCTTCAATATTTTAAACAGATTAACCAAATATCAGAGGCACTTAAAAAATACGGTATTCAATCAGGCAGTAGAGTAGCGATTCTCTACGACATTCATCATCATTTTCCCATTTTATTTTTTGCTGTGTTAAGCACAGGTGGAATTGTCATTCCTATAAGTCCAAAAATTCCGGAAAAGAAAATACACTCCCTGATAGAAAAAAGTGGTTGTGATTTGGTGATTACCTTTGATCGGTCATTTTCTCCCGCTCCCGAAAATAAAATCGATGTTCTCTATGGTGAATCTTTGTTTGATCCAAAATCAATATTTGATGAATCCGATGTAATTCCTTCACTGCCATTATCACAAGAAGCAACGGTCATATTTACTTCCGGGACGCAGGGCAACCCAAAAGGAGTATTACACACAATCGGAAACCATTACTATAGTGCTCTTGGTTCGAATAAAAACATTCCTTTGAACACCTATGATTGTTGGATGGTGGCTCTGCCGTTTTTCCATGTAGCGGGTATCGCTATTTTATTCCGCACTTTGATCGCCGGTGCTGCCTGCCTTATTCCGGATAAAAATAAACAATTTCAAGATCAGCTTAATGAATATAATGTAACCCATATATCACTGGTCTCAACCCAGTTACATCACTGGTTGGCAGATGATAATACCTCTGAATCTGCGGCCTCATTAAAGGCAATATTACTGGGTGGGAGTCAGATCCCACCAACATTAATCAAACAAGCACTGCAGCAGAAACTTCCTGTACATGCCAGCTATGGTTCAACAGAAATGTCTTCCCAGATCACGACAACATCAGGAGATGACCTGGTAATAAATCCTCATTCGTCAGGGAAATTGTTATCATACCAGGAATTAAAAATTAATGAAAATGGTGAAATACTGGTCAAGGGAAAAACTCTGTGTACAGGATATATTTCCGGAAACGAGGTGGATAATTGTGGTGATACAAAAGGCTGGTTTCATACCGGAGATCTGGGTTGTTTTGATGACAATCAGAATTTGATCATTAAAGGACGCTTGGATAACATGTTTATTTCCGGCGGAGAAAATATTTATCCGGAAGAGATCGAAAAGCAACTTCAATTCCACAATCAAATCATAGATGTTTGTGTGGTTGAGGTACCGGATAAGGAATATGGTGCAAGACCGGTAGCCTTTATAAAGATGGAGGCTACAAACAAAATAGATGAATCTCAGATTAAAAAATATCTGGAGGATAAGATCGCAGGTTTTAAAATCCCACTAAGATTTTTAACCTGGCCAGAGAATCTTAAGCGTTTAAAACCCGACCGGAATTATTTTCGTAAATTGGCAAACGCTGCAACAATAAATGATTCACTGTTATCCATTTCGTAAAAAATCGGAATTTGGCGATAAAATTTTAACCCTCGTAATCTTTTTTTTCTAACATTTTCCCAAAAAAGCTTTTCAGCCTTTGTTTGAGATTTTCTTAATTCTTTGCTCAAATCCTTAGCCGCTTGAAGGAGTATTAGATTATAAGTACGAAGCATTTTATCCTTTTTTTTAAATAATAAACTCTTCCCCCGGCCTACGCCAGTGGGCGCATCTCCGACCTTCTCTTGAGAAGAGAAGGGGAGCAGAATATGAGAAATATCGCGGCAAAAATTATTCCAATATTTAATGAATATTTAAAGGATAATTGTGTGCTCAGGTATTTTATCGAATAAAATTCCCCCTCTCTTTTCAAGAGAGGGGGACAGGGGGAGAGTTTATTGCAAAAGTAAAAAGAATTATAGTGTTCCCATGTCGTCGAACGCTTGCAACCCATATCTCCGTTTTCTGCACTGATAGGAGAGGAAGAATTTTAAAATGTATGGATACAGTAAGCCATGTCCCAATAGAGATCTAATCTAACATCCAATCATTCTGGAAATAACCAGACGTTGAATTTCACTGGTTCCTTCACCGATATCCAGTAGCTTCTGATCACGATAAAAACGTGCTATTCCGTATTCTTCCATTAAACCATAACCACCAAATATTTGCACAGCCTGGTTGACAATACGACCCATGGTTTCTGAACAATATAACTTTGCCATGGCCGATTCTTTACTGAAAGGTTTTCCCGAATCTTTCAACCAGCAGGCCCGGTAGAGCAGAGCACGTGCTGCTTCAATTTCGGTAGCCATATCGGCGAATTTAAAGGCATTGACCTGAAACTTTACAATAGGTTTCCCGAATTGCGATCTTTCCTGCGCGTATTTTAATGCTTTTTCAAAGGCACCCTGAGCGCCTCCCAATCCCATAGCAGCAATAGATAAACGGCCACAATCAAGGGTGTTTAGCATCTGATGGAATCCCTCCCCCCGATTACCGAGCAAATTCTCTTCCGGAACGCGAACGTCATCAAAATAAAGTTCAGAAGTGTTAGAAGATCGCCAGACCATTTTGTTTTTCATCTGTTTTGCTTCAAAGCCGGGCGTATCATTTTCTACCAGGATGCAGGAATACTCCTTTCTACCATCGGAATTGGTACCACTTATCGCCTGAATTGTCGAGCCCCAGGTTATTTCGGTTGACGCGTTGGTAATAAATATTTTACTTCCGTTGATAACCCATTGCCCTTTATCCTGTTTTGCCGTTGTCTGTGTACCGCCTGCATCAGAGCCTGCATTGGGTTCTGTCAGACCAAAACCCCACAATTTTTTTCCTGTACAAAGATCCGGCAAATATTTTTGTTTTTGTATCGTATTACCACAATTTTCGATGGGGCTGATCCCCAGCGAATTATGTGCAGCCACGGTTGCTGCCTGTGAAGCATCAATCCTTGAAAGTTCTTCTACTGCAATACAATAAGATAAATAGTCCATTCCCATGCCGCCATAATCCGGCGAAATGGTAATCCCCATCAGACCAAGTTCGCCCATTTTAGCGGTTAAATCGGTGGAGAACATTTCCTCCCTGTCCAATTCCTCAATTACCGGAGCAATTTCCTTCTCAGCAAAATCTCTGACTGTATTTTTTAACAACTTCTGTTCCGTGGTTAATTCAAAATCCATAAAGAGCCTCATTTTCTAAGAAATGCATAAACAGAGTATTGTATTCCAGTCTGATGCCAAATAAAAACCAAAAGAATTTCAGAACCGAATCATGTAAAAGAAATATATTTTGATTACATCTAATATGCAAGTCCGGAATAAAAGTACGCAGAAATACAATAAAATTAACATTTGTATAAAATAGATTTTTTATTCGTGTAAATTAGTGTAATTCGTGAATTAATTCGTTCAATATTAAAGTTCATTTATATCTGGTTTAAAAAGGTCTTATATAGGAGTTAAAAAACTCATCCTCAAGCCCCATATTTTGAGAAGAGAAGGGGCTTTTATAGAGATCAATCATGACGAGTCTCTACTCAAATCTAAAGTGAAGCAAAAGGAAATGCTATTATGTTGCTAAATTCAGTGCTTATCGAGAAAGCTAAACCACTGGATATCACTTTAAAGACATCAGACGGTAACCGGCTGACGATCCTTGGTGATTCATCGAACCATAGCCTGGACAATTTTGCCCAGGATGTCCTTGCGGGATTAAAAGCTGAGAAGAAATCCCTTTCCCCAAAATATTTTTATGATCAGACCGGTTCAGAATTGTTTGTCCAAATTACACAGACGGAAGAGTATTATCCCACACGAACAGAAAAATCTATTCTCGATGATTATTCAGCACAGATAGTAGATAAATGTGATAAAGTTAACTGGCTGGTAGAATTGGGTAGTGGAAGCTCTGAAAAAACCGATTCACTCCTCTGTGAATTTCATAAAAAAAGAAAAACATTTAATTATATACCAATTGATGTTTCGGATATTATCATTGATAGTGGAAAAAAACTATTAGAAAAATATGACAGATTATCAGTTACAGGTATATTATCTGATTATGAAAGAGGATTGTCTTTAGTCTCAAAAGTTGAGAATGGTGCAAAATTAATACTTTTTCTTGGTTCCAGTATTGGTAATTTTGAACCAGTTGAAATAGATGCGTTTTTATCTATGATACGACAGACCCTCGGCGATGCAGATTTTATCCTTATTGGTTTTGATCTGGTAAAGGATCGTGAGGTATTACAGGCTGCCTATAATGATGCACAAGGGATTACCGAGGCATTCAATTATAATATTCTTAAGAGGATAAACCGGGAGTTGGATGGAAATTTTGATATAGGCAAATTTGAACATAAGGCCTTCTTTAATGAAAAACATTCCCGGATTGAGATGCACTTGGTTTCCAAAGAAAATCAGACCGTGACGATTGGCGCCCTGAACACAAAAATATCTTTTAAATATAAAGAAACCATCCATACTGAAAATTCTCATAAATTTACTCCTGAGATGATCCGCGCTTATGCAGATAAAGCTGAACTGGAAGTTGTGGAAACCTGGACTGACCCACAGGATTATTTTGCATTGTGTCTATTGAGGCGGGCATAATAGATTTAGATAGGAAATAATAGATTCTGGATACTGGATGCTCGTTACTCGTCGCTCGCTTCTCGTTTCTCGATATTGGATGATAAAGATCTATTTCCCCCTTAAAAAAGGGGGATTAAGGGGGTTGTTATTACGCGTCATGTATCGAGTATCAAATATCCAGCATCCAGTGTCTAACATCCAATATCCAATAACATGAACCCCGTAAAATTCACAAATGTAAGTCACTTTTACGATCAGCGAAAGGTCCTGGATAGTATTGATCTGACTTTTGATGATGAGAAGATAACGGTAATTCTGGGTAAAAGTGGAAGTGGCAAATCAACATTGATTCAGATGATTAATGGTTTAATCGTTCCTTCACGAGGAATTGTCGAGGTCTTTATGCTCTTTTACCGATTTTACGAAATACAGCCACCGCTCTGTTTTCTATTGATCCGCTGTTAAAAAAGTGGCGACCGGTATCGGTCTGACCCGCTGGCAACGATTACGTCTGATTGAAATCCCCTTATCGACACCAACTATATTTGCCGGCATCAAAACGGCGGCTGTTATTTACATTGGCACGGCGACCCTTGCTGCCTTTATTGGCGCAGGCGGGCTAGGAGAATTTATTGTAACCGGTTTGGCTTTAAACAATACATTAATGATTCTCAATGGAGCGATTCCGGCAGCTATTCTTGCAATTTTAGTTGAATTTCTATTTGAGATGATTGAAAAAATGTTTGTTCCGAAACATCTGCAACAGAAGATTGGAAAATAGATGCTGGATGCTGGATGCTGGATGCTGGATGCTGGATGAGCAAGATCTATTCCCCTTAGAAAATCAGGAGGTTAGAGGGTTGTTTACAGGTCCTGCTCTTATGTTTTTCTTCGTAAAATTGAAAAAATGTAGAGATGTAGCACCCGTAAAACGGGATCTTCGACATGCTACGTCTCTACAAAATAATTTACGATTTTTCCTCGGAATGGTCCTTCAACATTTTTACAGCTTTGGAAGGGGGTAATTCCTGGACGTCTTTAAGTTTTCGTTCAATAGCCCGGGATCTGACACCGGCCTTATCAACCACGTCGGTTGCCTCGCTAAGTTTTTTTCTGGTTTTTTCCAGGATCTCACCAAATTTGCCAAATTCTGTTTTCACCGCACCTAAAATCTCCCACACCTCGCTGGAACGTTTTTCTATTGCCAGGGTGCGGAAACCCATTTGGAGACTACTCAATAAGGCTGAAAGAGTGGTGGGACCGGTAACAATTACCCTGTATTCGCGCTGAAGTGTCTCAAAAAGTCCGCTATCCCTCAACACTTCCGCATAAAGGCCTTCTATCGGTAAAAACATAATAGCAAAATCTGTGGTATTCGGCGGATCGACATACCTTTCTTTTATTTCCCGGGCAAATAATTTGATTTTCCGGGCCAGTTCTTTTCTTGCGATCTCAATTTTCTGCGGTTCTGCATTATCATGCGCATCCATTAGTAATTGATAATCTTCTGTAGGAAATTTTGAATCCAGGGGTAACCAGATCTCTTTATCTACATCATTTTTACCCGGCAGACGAATGGCAAATTCAACAAAAGCATCACTATCCGGATTTGTTTTAACATTTTTTTCATATTGGGATGATGTCAGTATTTGCTCAAGGATGTTTTCCAGTTGATATTCACCTAACACTCCTCTTGTTTTTACATTTGAGAGGACCTTTTTCAGATCTCCAACACCGGTGGCCAGGGTCTGCATTTCTCCCAGGCCTTTTTGTACTTTCTCAAGACTCTCACTGACAATTTTGAAGGATTCGCCGAGGCGGTGTTCTAGTGTTTTATGTAGTTTTTCATCGACTGTTTCGCGCATTTTTTCCAGTTTCTGACTGTTATCCTCCTGGATTGATTGCAGTTTAGATTCTACGGTCTCGCGAATTTTATCCAGTTTTTCACCGGTTGTTTTATTGAATTCTTTGACACTTGAGGCAAAATTATCCGAAAATTTACTCAGAGAATTAGTCAGCTCCTCCCGATTCTCCTTAGCAATTTTATTGGATTCCTCTCTGTTTCTCTGAAAATCATCCCTGATAGATTTATCGACTTTTTCCAGGCTGTTGTCAATGAGTTTAATACTATTTCGGATATCATTAAGATATTGTGAAATATCCGTAGCAGATTTATTATAAGTCAGCCATATATTAAAAATTAGTAAAATGATCAGAACACCAAGCAAAATTTCAATTACCATTATTCACCATTGTCAGTTAGTGTTTAAAAACCAGTCCACGAATTATCACGAATTTAGTCGAATTTCACGAATTTAAATAAATAATTATTATTAATTCGTGTAATTCGTGGACAAAAAGTTCTTAGATTCAGATTGTTTACGAAGAAATATAACATCCAAACAAACTATATATCAAATCAGGCCTGGAAATTTGATAAGATGGTCAGATATATCACATTTATTTCCTAAAATCTTCTTAAATTTAGTCAAAAGTAATTATTATTCAGATATCAGGATAATTTAATGCAAACTCTAAGATCAATTCTGTTTCCATTTATTGTAATTTTTCTGGCTTTGACCGTTCATTTTAAAGTCGTTGCAAAATCAGATCACTGGAAAGATAAATCGCAAAATCAAAGCGGAAACGTGGTTCCCAATGTTATCGTAATTAAATTCGCAGAGGATTATCAAATCAGCGAGAACAGCATAAATACAAAAAGCCCCGCTTTAAATGATCGATTAAAAAACTCGGATATCTTTTCTCTAAAAAGTTTATTTACCAGGCGATCGGTTGGTATTAAAAAATCAGGATCAGCAGATTTATCAACTATATATATCGCTTCGTTTCAGGGTGAGAAGTCACCATGGGAAATAGCAGAGACGGTATCGATCTGGCCCGGGGTAGTCTATGCAGAGCCTAAATTTATTCATTATTTGGAAGAGATTCCGAACGATACACTCTATGGCACACAATCAGGATACTATAATGTTATTGAAGCCCCGCAGGCCTGGGAAGTCGTGAAAGGGGAACAAGGGGGAGCGGTAATTGCTATCGTGGACGGTGGAACGGATATTAGTCATTCTGATCTCAGTGATAATATCTGGCAGAACCAGGCAGAGGTGGAGGGTACAACCGGCGTGGATGACGATGGAAACGGTTTTGTTGATGATTATTATGGCTGGAATTTTGCCAATCAAAGTGGAGATCCGACCGGTTTACCGGGGACACCGTTTAACGCAGATCATGGTACTCATACTGCCGGAATCTCCTGTGCAGTCACCAATAACATTACAGGTGTCGCAGGCACCAGTTGGAACGCCACCGTTATGGCCGTTAATGCCGGTGATGAGACCTCTGATCGGGACATCAAATATGGTTTAGAAGGGATTATCTATGCGGCTGAAAATGGCGCGGATATTATCAGCTGCAGCTGGGGAAGACTCGGAGGTTATTCATATTTCGAACAGGAAGTAGTCGATTATGCCACTTCATTAGGCGCAGTAGTCATCGCTGCTGCCGGCAACAATAATAGTGATCTTTCACATTATCCTTCCTCCCATGTGAATGTTCTATCAATCGCCGGAACCACTGTAAATGATGAGAAATATGGTAGCTCAAATTTTGGTCCGGATATTGATTTAGCTGCCCCGGCTGTGAATATTTACAGTACTTTTGCGAATGAAAGATATGGTTTTGCAACCGGAACTTCGATGTCTGCACCGATGGTAGCCGGTGCTGCCGCATTGGTAAAAACCCTGCATCCTGAATGGAACGGTCTTCAGTTAGGTGAACAGGTACGGGTAACTGCCGATTCACTCCCGGGATATGAGGATCAATTGGGTAGAGGACGATTAAATGCCTATCGTGCTGTGACTGAATCATCACCCTCTATCCGGTTGATTGATTATAGATTTGAAGATGAAAATGATAATGGGACCATAGAACCCGGGGAACAAATAAATGTCTACATAACCATTCAAAATTATTTAGAACCGGCAACCGGTGTGAATCTGATTCTAACTTCTTCTGATCCCTATGTGATAATAAGTCAGTCTGAAATATCCTTATCATCAATCAATACCTTGGAACAGATCCAGCCCGAAACCCCGTTTGTATGTGATATCGCCGAAAATACCCCCAGTAATTATACCATTGAATTCTTGATTGAGATAAATACCAGTGAATATCGCGATGTTGACTACCTCCAGCTTACTGTTTTACCTTCCTACTTGGATCTGAGCATCAATCATATTAATATGACGGTCACAAGTATTGGGCGGATTGGAAATCCTGATCCCTTTGAATCAACAGAAAGTGTAGGGTTCTTATATAAATTGACAGAAAATCTTCTTTATGAAGGGGCGATCATTTCCGGTACCAGTGAATCGCAGATCTCCAATGCGGCAAGGGCAGGGTCCGGAGCCTATGATGAAGATTTTGTTGTCACACCTGGTGGAGAAATCACCAATCAGATTCCGGGAACCTTCAGTGATGAAGAGAGTACAGGTCAATTTGTGGATCAGGAAGCAGTTGATCCGATGAATATCGAAATTTCTCAGTATACCTACGCCTGGAAGGATTCAGTAAATGATGACTATATTATTATGCTTTTTGTTATCCGGAATCTAACACCTAATGTTTTAAATAATTTCCATTTTGGTCTCTTTTTTGATTGGGATATCGATGGTGAAACCTTTAATACGAATGTCATTAAATATAATTCAGAGCGTAAAATGGGTTTTGCTTACGATACCGGAGATGGTCCGCAAACAAATGTCGGTGTTGTTAGCCTCAGTGAAGAAGAAATGAATTTTCGTGCTATCTATAATGATCCCGATGATCCTGATAATCCATCCTGGGGTCTATATGATGAATTCACAGATGCAAAAAAGTGGGAATCGATTAGTGGCGGTATAACCTACGAAGAAGCAGGACCGGCGGATGTCTCTTTTGTGATTGCAAATGGTCCAATGACAATACCTTCGGATTCAATCCACCGGCTGGCTTTTGCTATGGTGGCGGCTGATGACTCTGTAAATCTGTTTGAAAATGCGGACTCGGCCAGAGCGATGTGGGACAAACTGATCAATTTGGAAGATGAGGAGCCACCGAACATTCCTCTTTCATATGACCTGTCTCAAAATTATCCCAATCCATTTAATACGGTGACAGTTATCAGCTGGCAGCTGGCATTTGCCAGCCAGGTAGAACTTAGCATATATAATGTTTTGGGTGAAAAAGTAGCAATACTGGTTTCAGAAAAACAACAGGCGGGAAAACATTCGATTGAATGGGACGCTTCGCTACTCGCAAGTGGTATTTATTATTATAAGCTCAGAGCAGGTGAATTTCAGGCCGTGAAAAAAATGGTTTTATTGAGATAGGTTTTTTAATCCAACTTGTAGTACCCGGTGGTTTGATCAATAGACAGGATAGGAATCATTCCGGTATTCTGAAAACATCTGTCAATTTTTTCCAAAGATTGCCAGAAAGCATATAATTTTCTGTTACCGTTATATGCACCTTCTGTTAGATCATGAAGACCAATCTTCTTAAAATCGAAGGGCAGTAATAGCACGTTAATATTAGATCCGTTTTTTTGATTAGCCCGGATTAAAAAAAATAGCTCTTCCATATCAGGATTGCCAATTGGAATACATCCGATGGAAATACAACTACCATGGATATTAATATCTCCTCCTGATTTGTTCGAGATTCCCCAGTATCTTCGTCTGATTAAGTCTGCTTCATTGGGATAAGAAACACGGAATGCCAGATAAAAATCACTCCATCTGAAAGAGGGATAATATTCCAGAGTATAATAACCTTCAGGTGCTAAACGGTCACCATATTCAGATTTAGGACCGGGTATGGCAACCGAAGAATCTGTGATCTTGAATGATGACAGATACAGGAATTTTGAATTTGAATTTTTTCCCTTAATCCAGATTTGTAGTTTTAAATCTTTTTTGTAGGCGATTAGAAGGATGTCTACCTGGTTATATGTCAAGCCGGTTTGTTTGATAAGATATGAGAGATGCTGCTCCTCATCGGAGTTCAAGTAGCGATCAAATAAAACAGAGAGGGTATGATTATTCAGCCCCAACTTATATCGTAATGCATTATCCAGCCCAAAGTTCCTCAGAGCCCTATTGATTTCATATTCGCTAAATTTTTTTTCCGAACATATGGGATTTTCTAAGTAATCAAATATCTGTAGAAAAATAATGATTTGTTTTTTTGTCCAGGCACTATCTAGTAGGGCTCTTATTTCTTCATTAGAAAGTTCATTGATTGGGCCGGGAAGTGCTATGCCTAAGTGGTGATCATTGGTTTGATATTTTTGATATTCCCATAGTAAGTCTTTTCTAGTTTGCCCCTGAAGCATAGAAACAATTAGAAAAGGCATAAGTAGAAGAATAGATGTTTTCATTTTTGATTGGAGCAAAATAAATGTCCTGATTACAACTAAAAAACCAGATAAGATAATTATAGAGATTGTGCGAAAGCTTTCATCAACTCATCCATATTTATGGTTGCTACACCACAGGATGAATCGGACATGGCAAAAGGTAAAACGAGCTCATTATTATGAATCATTCCGCCGCATGAATAAACCACATTTGGTACATAGCCTTCCCGTTCTCTTGGCAGTGGCATGAGAATTGGTTCGGGCAACTGAGCTATAATTTTTGAAGGATTCTTCAAATCTAAAAGTTCCGCTCCAATACAATAAGTACGCATTGGCCCTACACCATGTGTCAAAAGCAACCAGCCTTCGCTTGTTTCTATCGGCGAGCCACAATTGCCTATCTGAAAAAATTCCCATGGGTGTTTTGGTTTTTGAAATAAATGTGCTTTATCCCAAAAATCGATGGAATCTGATTTCATTAAATACATATTTTCACCGTCTATACGTGAGATCATGGTATATTTACCATCAATTTTTCGCGGAAATAAGGCCATTCCTTTATTTTTTACTACTGCACCGGCCATGGCACAAAAATTAAATGAAAGAAAATCCTTTGTTCTAAGCATCATAGGTAATATTTCAAAGCCGCTAAAAGCCGTATAGGTCGCATGATAAATTATTTCTCCATTATCCTCATGGAAGCACACAAATCGTGCATCCTCCAAACCTTTGATCGCCTCTTTTGACACTGGAAAAAGTACTCGCTCCGAGATATGTGATTCAGGACGAAAATACCGCTCATGATTCGAACGGGCAAGAAAATAAACCTCATTGACCGTAGCTCTTAGTATGTGGTCATCAGGATATTTATTTTTTACACTTTCGATTGTATTTTGAAGTTCATCAAATGAAAATTTTGATGGTAATTTAATAAAAATATTTTTTGTGATATCATTTCCCATCCTTAATTGCCTGATCTTTTCTAGAAAAAATTTCTTTTCATAAATCGCTTTCATAATAATTTCCGGCGTTTCGAATCGATGATAGGCCCGATGCAGCAGCATATTATTATATTTATCCAGCTTACCACTTCTGAATTCAATTGATGAAACATGCCCCTCCCCGGTTGCTCTGAAACTCATGATAAATCTCAATTCTCCTTTTTGCAGGTTTTTCTGATCGGGGTGGATTACCATCGAGGGATTAAAAAAACCAGCTGCTTCAACGGAATATTCGTGTGTAAAATAGGAACCAATAAGAAGTTTTCTGGTCTCAGAAAGGTGATCTTGATCCGGGATGAACATTGCGACATTTTGATAATTTCTTTTAAATACATTTTTTAAATTTCTATGTCTGTGTTCGAACCTGGACAGAATCTGTTCGAGTAGATTCAGGGTAGTATAATCTGAAAGATTTAGAACACGATTTATGATATTTCTAGCTCTCTGTTCATTACCAGGGTAATAGAATTTGTTGATCACTCGTGATGAATCAGAAGAAAATCTCGTTTCCCTTCTGTTTACTTTAATATTTTGCAT
>JAGLYF010000079.1 GCA_023132435.1 Calditrichia bacterium
TTGCAGAAAGAATTCATGAATAGTTCAGGTTAATTAGTTTACATCAGCAGTATCTTCCAACCCTTTTGAACGCTCTTTTGCCAATACCTGGTCTTCGAATAATTTATACATTGTGATGAGAGAAATTAACCAGGCCAATGTCGATTCGGCCCCCTCATTAGCATTGGTGCCCATAGACTGTAATCCATCTTTACAACCCCCTGTTTGATAATTATAGAGTTGTGCTCCCAGATCATTCTGACCTAAAAACCAGCTAAAACATTTTCTGGCATTTTCAATCCATTTTTTATCTCCGGTGTACTTAAATACGGTTGAACAAGCTATGATAAGATTCATAGTCTCTACGGGTTGTTGATCGAATTTTGATTTGTCTCCGTCTTTTGAGTACCACTTCTCATTGCCAATAATTGATATATGTCCTTCAGGGGATATTTGTCTTTCAATTAACCATTCTAAAGAAGAAATACCGGCCTCGAACATATCAAGTCTGGATAATCTCTGACTGGCAATAATTAAACCATGAGATAAACTGGCATTGGCATAGGTTAATTTTTCCTCAAACCATGGCCAATCCGGTTTAAATGAATCTTTGTAAAGTGAATAAAGTTTTTCAGCAAGAGATTCCTGGATCTTTCTTACACCTGCATCTCCGCCTAATATCTCAAGATACTGAGATATACCGAGAAGGGCAAAGCTCCATGCCCGGGGAGAGGTAAAACTTTCTACAGCAGTTATTGAATCGCCAAATAGTCGGGTAGCCATATCTCTGAATGGCTTATCAGGGGCAAGGTTAACGGCTACTCCCAATCCCCATATTGCCCTGGAGTGTGAATCTTCACTTCCTATTTCTTCTAACCAAATTCGATTGTATGACATAAAATTCCGAAAGCGTTCCTTCTCATAGTTATAAGCATGATAGATAAATGCCAGGTAAATCTTGATTGCTTTAATTATCCCATCATCTTTGCGCAGGTCGTAATACAAACAAGAAACAATCAGTGCCCTGGCGTTATCATCGATGCAGTAACCATGATCTCGGTTAGGGATGGTAAAAAATGCATGTTGTAGTATACCGGTATTGTCTGTCATCACCCGGAAGTGATGCAGATTGATGCGTGGTATTTCATCGATTATCTTGGATCTGTGGTCACGAATTGTATGTTCAACGGGATAAGTTGGCCTTATCTCAAAAACTTTTCCTATGAGTTTTAAATAACGTTCGGATACCTTCTTCCATATCATCCCACGTCCATAGAGATAAGCTTCTTTTCTTATCGTGTTACGCTCATGTTCATGAGAAAGTAAGTCATTGATTTCAGCAGCCAGACTTTCCGAATCACGAAATGGAACTAAACGGCCTTTACCGTTTGCCAGGATCTCCTCAGCAAATAGATAAGGTGTCGAGACGACAGCATTACCAGAACCAACGGCATAGGCAAGAGTGCCTGATGTGATTTGTTCTTTTGAAAGATAGGGTGTGACGTAAATGTCTGCTGCAATAAGGTATTCGGTCAGGGCTTCCAATTCTACAAATTTGTTGTGGAATTGAACATGATCTTCCAAACCTAATTCTTTAACTTTCCTTAGTAAATAATGCCTGTATTCTTCACCATCTGTCCTCAATAGACTCGGGTGCGTAGCACCTAGAATGACATAAATTACATCATTAAATTTTTCAATAATTTTTGGCATTGCCTCAATCATATATTCAATACCTTTACTCGGGCCGATTAATCCGAAGGTAAGAATCACCTTTTTTTCTTCAATACCGAATTTATCTTTGTAGAAAATTGGATCGACAAAAGGTACATCGGGAATACCGTGAGGAATCATTGATATCATTGAATGGGGGATCTTATAAATATCAATTAATATTTCTTTTGCTTTATGTGCCATCACCACAAATTTATGTGAATATTTTGCCAATTCCTGAATAATAACCAGTTGGGCATTTGTCGGATTTGATAAAACGGTATGCAAGGTGGTAAGAATGGGTATCTTTAAATTTTTCAGCAATTGAAAAATATTGCTGCCATCTTTTCCGCCAAAAATACCAAATTCATGTTGTAATATAACGGCATCAATCTGATTTAAATTCAAAAAATCTGCAGCGTTGATATAATCTCTTATTATATTCTCCCGGATCTCAAACTTAACCCGTTCAGGATAATCATATCCCTCCACAATATCATCCATAGCAATTGCGATAACGTTGTCAGGATTGGGTAGTTTTTGCGACAACGCCTCGCAAAGATCGCTCGTATAAGTAGCAATCCCACACTGTCTGGGTATATAATTTCCTACAACAGCTATTGTTTTTGGTAAATTTTTTACTCCCATTTCCTATCTACCTCATTTATAAAAAATTTTGTTTTATAATGCAGGGCGAGGTGAGTTTATACAAAGTTCAATTAATCCTTTTATATTTGCTGTACCAACACACATTACCGAATCGGCTCCGCCCCAATATATTTTTAATGTATCATCCTCTTCCGGTATGACTCCGCA
>JAGLYF010000008.1 GCA_023132435.1 Calditrichia bacterium
CTTTTTTAAGGGGGAATAGATCTCTGCCATCCAGTATAGAGAGCCGAGCATCAAATAAGCTTGACATGTTTTCGCTTTATATCTAATTTCGTACATAAATTGTGCCAATAATTTTAATAATTGGATTTTCATGATTCAGCTTTCTCAAACAATGCGGCTCGAGCAAAGATTATCGCCGCAACAAATACTACTTTCCACGCTATTGCAGCTACCTCTGTTGAGTCTTGAACAGAAGATTCAAACCGAACTGGAATTAAATCCGGTCCTTGAAGAGGGTTTGGAAGATGAAATAGAAGAGGAAATCGAGACGATTGAAGCGACCGATGAAGAGAAGGAAACGGTAGAGAAGGAATTAGAACTAACTGATCCCGCGGACAGCAATTCTGAACTGGATGTGAAAGAATTGTCAGAGGCACAGGAAGATAGCAACTGGGATGAATTGATAAATGATGAAGAATCCTATGAATATCGCTTACCGCGCGATAAAAACAAGGAGGAATTTGAGCGACCGGAAGTCGATGTTAGCTCGATGACAGATCATTTAATGGAACAGTTAAATTATCTTTCTCTTGAAAAGTCTGATCATAAAGTCGGAGAGTACCTGATATGGAATATTAAAGATGATGGGTATCTTGAGCAATCTGTTTCTATTGAAGGAGTCGCTGATATTTTTGAATGCAGCCCGGCAAAAGTTGAATCAGTCCTGAAGAATATACAGAAGTTCGAACCGGTTGGGGTCGGGGCGCGTGATCTCCAGGAATGTCTTTTAGTTCAGCTAAAGGAAATGAATCCTAAACCCAAATTAGCTGTCACGGTAATCAGCGATCATTTTGAAGATTTTAAAAACAAAAGATATGATAAAATACTTACTGAACTTGAAATTGATCGCGATGAGCTTAAAGATATCATTGAACTTATCACCGGGTTGAATCCAAAACCTGGATTGGGATTATATAATACCAAACATAATTATATCATCCCTGATTTTATCATCGAAAAAGTTGAGGATGAGTTTGTCGTTACTCTAAATGATTGGAATATCCCACCACTTCGTATCAGTAAAACATATAAGCAATTGCTTCATAGCAAAAACAATACGGATAAAGAAACTAAACAGTATATTCGAAAGAAAATTGAATCTGCCAAGTGGTTTATCAGCTCAATATACCAGAGAAAAAATACGATGTTGAACGTTATGCAGTCAATTGTAGAAAAACAATATGACTTTTTTGCCAAAGGGCCTTCACATATTAAGCCTTTAATCATGCGGGAAATAGCTGATATGATAAATATGGATATTTCTACAGTTAGCCGGGTAGCAAATGGTAAATATGTTCAAACAGATTTCGGTGTTTTTGAGCTAAAGTACTTTTTCACAGAAAGAATCCAGACAGATGATGGTGAGGAGGTATCTACCCGCAAAGTTAAGGAACGCATCAGGGAAATGATCGAAAAAGAAAATCCTGATAAACCCATGAGCGATGAAAAAATCTCACAAATCCTGACTAATGAAGGATTTCCAGTTGCCCGCCGGACAGTAGCCAAGTATCGGGAACAACTGAACATCCCAGTAGCCAGATTGCGTAGAAAAATCTAACCAAAAATACATTATCATAGGGATTATATAATGCAGATACATAAGCCTGATCGGTTTATAGGTACAACCATAGTAGGTGTGAGGCATAAAGGTATGGTTGCAATAGGTGGGGACGGACAGGTTACCCTGGGACAGGCCGTAATGAAACACAAATCAACCAAGATCCGTAAGTTGTATGATAATAAAATTTTAGCCGGATTTGCCGGCGCAGCGGCCGATGCTTTTACATTATTCGAAAAATTTGAGGAAAAATTGGAAAGATTTTCAGGAAATTTACCAAAAGTAGCAGTTGAACTGGCCAAAGATTGGCGCACGGATAAATATTTACGCCGGTTAGAGGCAATTCTGGCTATTATGGATAAGGATTACACATATCTGGTTTCCGGAACTGGTGATGTAATCGAACCGGACGATGGTGTGCTTGCTATCGGATCAGGTGGCAATTATGCATTGGCTGCTGCACGCAGTCTTGTTAATTTCTCTTCACTTAATGCAGAGGAAATTGTAAGAGAATCTCTAAAAATAGCGTCTGATATTTGTATATATACCAATGATAATATCAGCGTCGAAACGTTATAAAGGACATCTATTAAATGAATGAGCTAACTCCGAGTCAAATTGTAAAGGAACTTGATAAATATATTATAGGGCAGGATCAGGCTAAAAAGTCGGTCGCTATTGCTTTGAGAAACCGTTGGCGGAGACAAATGGTTGAAGGAAATATCCGTGAAGAAATTATGCCCAATAATATCATTCTCATTGGACCCACCGGTGTTGGTAAAACTGAAATATCCCGTCGTCTGGCTCGTCTGGCTAATGCTGCTTTTATAAAAGTTGAAGCATCAAAATTCACAGAAGTTGGCTATGTTGGTCGAGATGTTGACTCGATCATCCGGGATCTCATGGATATTAGTGTCCAGATGGTTCGTGAAGAAAAAAACAAAACCGTCCGGAAAAAAGCACAAGAAAATGCCACAGAAAAGCTGCTTGATTTACTTCTACCACCTATCACAAATCGTCCGAAACCTGTGGGTGAGATGCAGGAAAAAGATGAACTGGAATTAAGACATCAACGAACCCGGGAAAAACTACGGGCGCAACTTCAAAAGGGACAATTAGATGATCGGATAGTGGAAATCGATGTTCCAACAGATTCAACACCGATGATGCAAATATTCTCTCCAATGGGTATTGAAGAAATGGGTATGAATTTGCAGGATATATTTGGCGGAATGATGCCCAAGAAAATGAAAAAGCGGAAAACCACTGTACCTCAGGCCCTGCAGATAATAACCCAGCAAGAAGCACAAAAACTTATCGATATGGAAGAAGTGGTAAGAGATGCTAAAAACAGAGTGGAAAATTCGGGTATCGTATTTCTTGATGAAATTGACAAGATAGCTGGTTCAAATTCAGGAGGGCATGGTCCTGATGTTTCCAGGGAAGGTGTCCAACGTGATCTGCTGCCGGTTGTGGAAGGAACCTCCGTAGCGACAAAATATGGTGTGATAAAATCGGATCACATTTTGTTTATTGCCTCTGGTGCATTTAATGTTTCAAAACCATCTGATCTGATACCTGAACTTCAGGGTCGCTTTCCAATTCGTGTCGAATTAAACAGCCTGACAGAAAAAGATTTTATTCGGATACTTACAGAACCTGAAAATGCCTTAATAAAGCAGTATACTGCGCTTTTAGGAACAGAAAGTGTAAAATTAGAATTTTCTAAAGACGCTATTTCCGAAATCGCCAGAATTGCTACCCTGGTGAACACAAAATCGGAAAACATAGGTGCGCGTCGATTGCACACAATCATGTCGACACTGCTGGAAGAGATCCTATTCAATCTCCCCGAAATCGGAAGCAAAGATATTAAAATTGACGGGAAGATGGTCAAAGAAAAGCTGGAAGCGATCATCGAAGATGAGGATTTAAGTAAATATATATTATAGAGGTATAAGGTGGATGCTTGATACTGGATGCTCGTTTCTCGTTTCTCGTCGCTCGCTGCTCGATACTGGATGCTGGATATTGAATTTGAAATCTTGCTTGTTTGATATTTGATACGAGATAAGGAATGCGGAATTTGAATTATCGGGGCATCTCCCAAGGAAGTAACCGTTCCCATTTGATCAAGGAAAGGCGTAGAGCGTGCTAAAACATTTTATATCTATTGCAGACTATTCCAAACAGGAAATTGAAGAAATTTTTTCGCTAACAAAAAACCTGAAGGAGAAGACAAAAAAAGGCGAAGAGCATCATCTTTGCAAGGGGCTAACCATGTCCATGATCTTCGCAAAACCGTCTGCACGAACTCGTATTTCTTTTGAAACAGGTATGTATCAATTGGGTGGTTACGCCCTCTATCTTTCTCCAAATGATATCGGGATCGGAAAACGGGAATCGGTTAGTGATATCTCCAGGGTTATTTCCCGCTACAATGATATCATCATGGCCAGGTTGTTTGATCATAAACATATTGTGGAACTGGCAGAATTTGCCAGTGTGCCGGTAATAAATGGTCTTACAGATTATAACCATCCCTGTCAGATAATGGCGGATATGTACACCATTCTCGAGCATCGCGGTCACCTGGATGATTTAAAAATTACTTACATTGGTGATGGAAATAATGTCGCAAATTCCTGGATAAATCTTGCCTCAATCTTACCATTTAATTTGACCATCTGCTCTCCTTCGGGTTACGAGCCGAATAATGATATTTTGGTTCGTGCAAAAGAAAAAAATATTAGTAATGTCCAGGTTCTGTCAAATCCTGAGGAGGCTGTAAAAGATGCCGATATCGTATACACGGATGTGTGGGCGAGTATGGGGCAGGAGAGTGAAACAAAGGAACGGCATGATATCTTTAAAAATTATCAGATAAACCAACAATTAATGTCGCTGGCGAAAGTGGGTGCCAAAGTCATGCATTGTCTCCCTGCTCATCGGGGAGATGAGATTACAGACGAGGTGATTGATGGTCCGCAATCCATTGTATTCGATGAATCTGAAAACCGGATGCACGTTCAAAAAGCGATAATCGTAAAACTGCTTGGTAAAGCATAAAACCGTTCTCACAATGGCTGAGAGCAACGCTTCATTAGAAATAATTAAGATTCAGAATTCAGATTCTGCCCTGTGGAATTCATTTGTCGATGGTTCTCCACAGGGCACTTTTTTTCACACCACCACCTGGGCAGATATAATTTCAAGTACATTT
>JAGLYF010000080.1 GCA_023132435.1 Calditrichia bacterium
GCGAGAAGGATCCTGGAGATCATGCAGAGCGACACCCAATCGATAAACAGCCCCATCCATTGTTGTAAATACTCCATGATAAATGTTAAGCCATCCTTCACTCGTTTTGATCGGTGGTGCGCCAGGGCCAACTTTAGCTTCATCCCAGTGGTATTGCTGAGGTTTAATTAGAATTCGTGAATTTCCCCAATGAATTAGATCAGGAGAATATGAGATCCAAATAGACCATGGATTTATATATGTATGTGGGCGATCCAGACGTATATATAAATTATTACATTTTTCAGGAAACAACACTATATTCCTCATATCAGCTTGGCTGATAGGTGCAATCCTTTCTATAGTAATAAAATCATCGGTTCTGGCCAAAATGATTCTTACACCAAAACGCGAATAGGCACTATAAGTAAGATAAAAAGTTCCATTAAGAGGATTGATTCGAATATCCTCAACGCCGTATTCCTCAAAATCAGCAAATATTCCATCTTTTGCAGGTTCTATGAAAGGTTTTATATCAACTTTGAAATCATAACCATCTTTGCTCACTGCTTTACCAATTATGGATCTTCCATTATAAAGGTGAGATCGAAATAACATAATATAATCATCCTGATATTTTATTACACCGGCATTATGAACGGTTGCAACAGGATAGGGAACGTCATCTTTAGTTAAAATAGGATTATTTTGATAGCGGTTAACAACAGATGAACTCATTTTTACCTCCCGATCGATAAATTTATATCTTGATAATTTCTATCCTGTGCAATTTATAAAAAACTCCCTAATATACTCCAGTCTTTTTTACCTCATTAAGGATCATTTGGTATACTTTTATATAATCTTGGACCATTCGTTGCGAGGTAAAACGCTGTTCTGCATCTTTTCTACAAAATAATCGATTAATATGAGTAATTTTTTTAACTGCGGAGACTGCTTCGTCTATTGTAGATACAAGGAATCCATTTTTCCCATCTAATATAATTTCGGACATACTGCCCTTATTAAAAGCAATCACTGGTGTACCACAGGCAAAAGATTCAACGACAGACAGCCCAAAGGGCTCGGCAAAATTAATGGGATGTAATAAAGCAGAAGCATTTCCCAATAATTTATCACGTTTTCCAGAGTCCGCGCTACCGACATAACAGATATCATCATTTATGTAAGGTTTGACTTTCTTTTCAAAGTATGCTATGTCTTGAATAATCCCAGCGATGATTAGTTTTTTTTTACATTTTTTAGCAATTTGAATCGCTTCATAAGTGCCTTTATCAGCATGAATTCGCCCGAAGAAAAGCAAATATTCTTCTGGAGCGGGATTAAAGGTAAAATGTTCTAAATCTATGCCGTGGTGGATGGTGGCAAGGTAGTTTAACTCAGGGTCACGATCGGCCTCACTAATGGAAACGTAATAAACAGTTTGGTTATATTTTTTGTAAACAGGTGTAATTTTTGGTGACGAGAAACCGTGTATTGTGGTAAGCATTGGTGTTTTCACTAATTTGCTATAAGTGAGGGGTAAAAAGTCGAAATGATTATGTATTATATCAAATTTATGGGCATGTTCGAAAACTTCAGAAATATGAAGACATTCCCATACTTTCGGTAGAATTTCAGGATCTTCCTCATAACCTTTAGGACATATCGCATGCAGTTTTGCTTTGGTCTCTGAATCAGCTGTAGCAAATAAGGTAACATTTATACCGGCATTCAATAATCCCTCAGTTAAAAGGGAAACTACTTGTTCCCATGGACCGTAATGATGGGGAGGTGTTCGCCAGGCTATAGGTGAAATCATGGCAATTCGCATAATATCCTACATTTCCCACTTTTCTGTCATTTTATGTCTTGCTCGCTGGTTTGGATTTAGCAGGTAAAAATTGGCAGCGAGATTGAATTTTGGTTCAGCCAACCGGGCAATGATTGCGGCCAGAAAAGGCCCCTCAAAAGCCATCATCAACCATGTGGCTGCAAGTGGCAGCCAGAATATTGAGATCTTTCTCTTTGTAATCAGGTTTGACATGATGGATTTTTATGTGTATGTAATCTGGAGTTTGATAAATATATGAAATTTAGTGAATATATAACTTTCGAGAAAATAAATTATATGAGTACAATCGTGATTAAACACAAAGGACAGAGCGTAATTTAGATTTTGTCATTTTTCTTATCTTCCTTTGCGCCTTTGCGGTTAGAAGTCGTTGTGTCTCTGCGAAAAAAAATCTGATCATTTTTCCTAAAACTCAGTTAATTTATGACATACCTGTCATATGGGCAGATATATCTGCCAAATTAACTCAACTACTTTCCTCAAAGATTCATCATATATATTTGTCTAAGTCATTTATAAACAATACGATAAGTATTAAATATAATTTTTGGCACGGGTGTTGTAATATAACAATATGAATTTGAAATAACATTGGAAAAGAAACTAATAATTAAACAAAATAAACAGGAGGTCCAAAATGACTTTAGTAAAATGGAATCCAGCAGGAAATGCGTTTCACTGGAGAGAAAATTATCTTGACGATTTTTTAAAGAGTGATCGCTTCTTTGCGCCATCCCATGATATCTGGTATCCGGCAGTTGATGTTACTGAAGATGATGATGCTTATCATGTTCAGGTGGAATTACCTGGATTGGCCAAAGAGGATGTGAAAATTTCTTTTAAGGATGACGTTCTTTTGGTCAGTGGCGAGAAGAAATCTGAGCAGAAGGATGAGAAGAAAAACTATCACTACTACGAGCGCAGATATGGCAAATTCCAGCGCGCCTTCAGAATTAATTCCGACGTCATCGTAGATAAGATCGATGCCGGTTTTAAGGACGGTGTATTAATGATTGATCTTCCGAAAGCTGAAATCGCGAAACCGAAAGAAATTGAAGTAAAAGTAAAATAAACTGATCAATCAGATGATACTAAATAAAAAAGGCAAGTCCGGCAAGCCGGACTTGCCTTTTTTATTTCTTTGCGTTCGCCAGTAGGTTGGAAATACGCCTACCGGCGTGCGAATCCCCGAGTACTCGGGGCGTGATCTTTGCGGTTAAGTTATTTGACCAATTTAGAGATCTGCCTGAATTGTTCCGTTCCTGCTACTTCACACAACTCAAAAAGAATCGATTCATAGGTGGTGATAATCACCCCTTCTCTGGCCATCCTTTTGAGAGCAGTCTCCCTATCACTTGGTTTTCGTGAGGAAACACAATCTTCGATTATCACCGGGTGATAACCTCTCTCAATTAAATCCATCACCGTCTGTAAAACGCAAACATGGGCTTCAATCCCACAGATGATTATATTACGTTTGCCATGTTCATGTAACGCTTGGAGAAACTTTTTCTCTCCACAACAGCTAAAAGATAATTTCTCAATCGGACTAAAATTCGTGATGAGATTACTAATTTCTTTTATGGTAGATCCAAGCCCCTTTGGGTATTGTTCAGTGACAACGACCGGAATATCCAGAACATTAAGACCAGATAATAATATCTTACAGTTTGCCTGTAGATTATTGTGACTATCTATGTGAGGAAATAAATTTTTCTGGATATCGATAACGAGGGCCACTGTTTCATTAGAAATTATACGCAATTTTTACTCCTGTTAAATCCTAAATGACACTACCTTCAAATTACAGAAAGAATACTAAAAAATGAATGGCAAATTAATAATTTATTCTTACAGTGTCGTTAAATCACTTTCATAAACTATGCGAAATATAAATTCATGTGGATAATTACCTGTGGCCATACTATATTGATAAATATCTCGCGCAAAGGTCACGCCCCGAGTACTCGGGGATTCGCACGCCGGTAGGCGTATTTCCAACCTACTGGCGAACGCTAAGACTAATAATGATCCTTTAAATTCATTCAACCTAAAACAAGCTGAAGGGTATGGTCCAATTAATTAAAAAGAAAATAGTCTGAAATGAAGGAACTGATTCTTGAAGAGTCAATGGGCAGTGAAGAGGAGTTAAATATTTTAAAGGCTTATCTATATAAAAAGACAGTATTCCAGTTAGCTGGGTGTGCTTTTTACGTTTTATTTTTCAAATTCCGGTTCTCACGTTTACTGTTTTGCGCATTGTTTATGTTGGTCTTAATCGCAAGCTGTACAAAGCAAAGTGAAGAAGATCCGGATGAAATCATTTTAGTCAAAATTGGCGATAAGACAATTTCTGATAATGAATTCATTTACCGGGCTGAATTTACCATCCGTCCTCCTTATTGCAAGGGAAATACATATATTCATAAAAAAATAATTCTAAACTCTTTGATTGCAGAAAAACTCATGGCACTTGAAGCCGGAGAGGATAATGATTTTATAAATAATACCTTTGTAAAGGATTACTTGAGAGGGCGTAAAGAACAAGCCATGCGTCAATGGCAATTTGATAAAGAAGTTTCTCAAAAAGTGGCTTTAGACACCACAGAAATGAATAAAGTATTCAAGATGGCAGGTAGAAAATATAAAGTGGCGTATGTGATGATAGAAGA
>JAGLYF010000081.1 GCA_023132435.1 Calditrichia bacterium
CACAGTTTACTGGGGAGAGTAAAAAATGAAGATATGGCTTAAAGTTATAATCTTTTTGTTTTTGACGAATATCCTTTTCTCAGGTACGACCGGAAAGATTGCCGGGAAAGTTACTGATGCGGAAAATGGCGAGCCGCTGCCAGGGACTAATATTCTTGTTGTAGGAACCTTCTTGGGAGCATCAACAGATTTAGACGGATATTTTGTAATACTGAATGTGCCCCCGGGGATTTATACCATTGAAACAATGATGATCGGATATAATCCCGTGAAAATGGAAAATATTAAGATATCTATCGATTTCACTACAAGAGTTGATTTTCAACTCCGGTCTACAATTTTAGAGATGGGGGAAACGGTAGTAATAGTTGCCGAAAGAGACATGGTTAGAAAAGACCTCACCTCTTCTTTGTCAACCGTTAGTAGCGAAGAAATTGCTGTGATGCCAGTCGAGGAATTTAAGGATGTGTTGGCATTACAAGCCGGGATAGTAGAGGGCAGTGATGGTGCAACCCACATCCGCGGCGGTAGGGCCAGTGAAATTGCCTATTTGATTGATGGTGTTTCGGTTACCGATCCCTTTTCCGGCAACATCGCCCTTGAAGTCGAAAATGCCGGCGTTCAGGAATTACAGGTGATTAGCGGCACTTATAATGCTGAATATGGTCAGGCAATGTCCGGAATTGTCGAAATTGCCACCAAAGACGGGGGGAAAAAATTTTCAGGGAATATCTCGATGTATGCCGGAGATTATGTAAGCAGCCATACCGACATTTTTTTTAACATTGATGATGTTGAACCTCTTGGCCTGGCTAACCTTCAAATGAACCTGGATGGGCCTGTCCCCCTGTTAAAAGATAAACTATTTTTCTTTATTTCCGGCAGATATTTTCATAACAAAGGTTGGATAAGCGGCAGTCGATATGTAACTCCCGGCTATTTAAATACATCAAATTCGGATAGTGTATTTTGGGCTGTACAGGCCGGTGATAGCGCAATGGTTTCCATGAACCCCTTTCAAAAAATATCTATGCAGGGCAAATTAACCTATAATATATCACCCGTTATTAAGCTCTCTTACGGCATATTCTGGGATAAAGCAAAATCTCGAGAATATGATCACAGTTTCAAATTTAATCCTGACGGAGATTATCAACACTTTAAAAACGGCTATACTCATTTATTAACCTGGAACCACACGATTAGCCCGACGACTTTTTATACTATTAAGTTTTCCAATGTCTTTTTTGATTATGAAAGATATGTATATGAAGACCCCCTTGATTCCAGATATGTCGACCCTCAACCATATAAAGGTAAGTTTTATGACGGCGGAACAAAACTCTGGCACCTTAATCGCAATACTACCAGCTTTGCGGGCAAATTTGATTTAACCAGTCAAATAAGCAGGGCGCATCAGATTAAATGGGGTGCGGAAGCGCGAAAGCACAAGCTCTTTTACAAAGAATTTAAAATATTGTTAGATTGGTCAACCGGTTACAATCCTCAAATTCCGGATAACGCGCCGGGAAATGTTAATTTTAATGAATATACTCATCACCCCGTTGAACTGGCTGTTTATTTTCAGGACAAGATGGAATTTTTAGACATGATCGTCAATGCAGGTATCCGTTATGATTTTTTTGATCCTGATGGCAAGGTTCCAATCGATGCCCGTGACCCTGATAATGCAAAATATTTCATCGTAAGAATGAGTAGCGGGACCGAGATGAGAATTCCCGAGAGGGAATATGATGCCAATAGAATGGAGATATTAGACATTGTAGATATTCAAAATAATCCCTGGGTCTATAAATATAAAAAGGCTGACTTTACTCACAAAATTAGTCCGCGTATCGGTATTGCTTATCCAATCACCGAACGGGGAACTATCCACTTTTCCTATGGTCATTTTTTCCAGACACCTCCTTTAGAATATCTCTACTACAATTCAGAATTTGAGGTGAGAGCAGGTCCCCTTAAGACCGATACAGAAAATAAAATGGGTAATGCTGCTTTAAAGCCGCAAGAAACGGTCATCTACGAAATAGGCTTGCAGCAGCAGCTAACTGAAGATATCGCCTTTGACTTTACAGGATATTATAAAGATATCAGAAATCTTTTAGGAACTGAAATTATCAAGCTTTACGATACCCGTCTTTACGCCAGATATGTTAATCGGGATTATGGTAATGTGCACGGATTCACATTGGCTCTGAAAAAAAGGCACTACAATAATTTTTCAGCTTCGGTGGATTATACTTATCAGATAGCAGAAGGCAACGCCTCAGATCCCAATGATGCCTTTTTAGACGCCATTAGTGGCAGGGAAAGCGAAATCCGGGTGGTCCCCCTGGATTGGGATCAACGACATACCTTGAATATCATGGTGAATTTTAGCGAAACGGACAAATGGGGAGTGAGCATACTGGGTAGATTAGGCAGTGGCTTGCCTTATACATACGAGCCTCCTCAAACAGGTGAACAATTCATCCGCTTTGAGAATAACGAAAGAAAATCTGCTAATGTTAGCATTGATATGAATGCTCATATGGCTTTTCCACTCGGGGATTTTAAATATACCGTTTTTCTTAAAGTTTATAATATATTCGATCGTAAAAATGAAATAGTGGTTTATCAAGATACGGGTCGTGCCGGCTATACTTTAGCCAGCCGTTATTGGGGTGACTGGCAAGATATAGCAACTGCCGGTGATTTTGTAAATCGAGCT
>JAGLYF010000082.1 GCA_023132435.1 Calditrichia bacterium
AAAAGTGGTGGACGCGTTCGTTTTTCCATCTCACTTTGAATACGATATTCTGTCCAGGGGACGGCTTCCTTGCCAATTAGCGCTATATCGTTAAATTTGTCAATGGCCAGAATTTTAAAATCATAGGCGATTGGTTGATTGATCACATTATTGATTTGTCTTACTTTATATACAAACGATTTTACCTTATTACTTTCTTTATTTTCTGAATCTCTATAATAGTTAATAACTGTATCAGGAAAATCAACAATGTGAGCACAGGTTAAAAAGGCAATACGATTTCTGTGCAGATAGATCAGGGCTGCTGTTCCTGAAGCCGGTTGTTCAAATACGAGTTTCTCAGCTGCCTCAGATTCAAGATCCATTTTCAATAAATCTTCCTTCATGACATTCGATTCCGGCGAAAAATGATAACTTTGGTAAAAAGCAAGTATGCTAAACAGGTGAACTGAGTTTGCAATTTCGCTGAGATAGGTCGATACCGGTTTGCCGGGGAACTCTGAATCGTATTTACCATCTTTAACCCTGTACGTATCAACACCCGCTGCTTGTTTAGCCTCCTCTTTTCTTAAATCCTGTTGACAATTAAGACAGGTTAAAAGGAGAGTAAAACAGATGACCAACAGAGTAAATTTTATCATTCTCACCTCATTATTTCTATAATGGGAGTTGTAGTCCATCTCTGAGATGGACTACAACTTTGACAGATCGACTATAAATTGATTGATTGATAAATTTATATATCTAAAATAATTTAACTGCGGTAGAAAGATAAGAATTACAATGCTAAAATAAAAAAATATCCAGCGTCACTAATAAGTAGAAAGTATCACTTTTTCCAGGTTTTCCTCTCTGGCTTGAAGAGTGGGCTCACAAAAGATTATTTCAGCACCATATTCCTCTACTGCCTTTTTTTTGATCGGCGGTGCGGTTCGAGGCATAACGATGTAAGCCTTAATACCACACTGACGGGCAGCAAGAGTGAATGCGGCGGCATGGTTACCTGATGAATGGGTCATTTTAGAATAACCGGCATTTTGTATAATATGGGCCAATTGAATAAGTCTGTGAATTGGATTAAATTAGAGATGTAGGATAAAAAAATCAACTAATGGAGAGGTGCGAGAGTGGTTGAATCGGGCGGTCTCGAAAACCGTTGATCCTCTTGGGGATCCCAGGGTTCGAATCCCTGCCTCTCCGCTCTTATAAAAAAAACCACAAAGTTCACTAAGAATGCACAAAGATCACAAAGAAAAATTATTCTTTTTATAACTTATTATTATCTTTGTGGCCTTTGTGTAAACTTTGTGTCTTGTGGTTAAAAAAAATATAAATTTATCGCAATAATGTCATTTTCCGGATTGCCTGAAATTCGCCTGCCTTTATTTGGAAATAGTACACACCACTGGCGAATCCGGACGCCTCCCATTCCACCTGATGAAATCCGGCTGGTTGTCTTTCAGATACCAGCGTTACTACTTTTTGTCCTAGCAAATTGTAGATGCTTAATTCAACAAAATTCGTCGTTGGTAATTCGTAATTTATAACTGTAC
>JAGLYF010000083.1 GCA_023132435.1 Calditrichia bacterium
TTGAAGTTAAAGATTCCGAAATAAACATGTGCTGAACTCGTTTCAGTATTCAGGAATTAGTTAACAATCTTTTTAGAGTGAACTCATATATATTTTTAGAAATTCGTGTTAATTCGTGTCAGCCGGTAGGCTGATCCGCCTATCGGCGTGATAATTCGTGGACAGATATTTGATCTTCATGGTTCAAACTAAATGATAAAATTAATCAAATCTTAATATTTCTTACAAATATGTACTATTTTTCTGTAATATATACATATTTGTAGTATTATTGTAAAAAAGTTTAACATATTAAAACTGGCTTAATTTAGATAAATCAATATGTTATGTTGTTTTTGATTTATTCTGGCATAAGGTTTGCCATTATAGAGTAATCTGTAGTTCTGGTTGTTTTATTAACCAGGGAATGATACGGAGTGTTGGATTAGGAACTTGGAACTTGGAATGCCCAGTTCCGAGTTCCGGGTGAGACCCACATTTAGTCAATGTCGGAACCAATTAACCCATGAACACAATAAATCATAATTGAGGAATCTATGAAAGTAAAATCAGTACGTCAGGAAGTTTTATTAAATCTTGCAACTAATGGAAAAATCGATCGTGAGATACCCACGAATAGTGTGACCCATCAGTTTGGTGTAAATACCTTTGATGAAAAGGCCATGCGTGAATTTTTACCAATAGAAGATTATCGCAAACTGAGAGACACTATCCGTAAGGGTGAAAAACTCGATATGAGCATATCAAATACGGTCGCCCATGCCATGAAAGAATGGGCAATCAGTAAAGGGGTCACTCATTTTACCCACTGGTTTCAGCCACAAACCGGCGCTACCGCTGAAAAACATGATTCATTTCTGGAAGTGGATGATGGTAATGTATTGGAACGGTTTCGCGGTAGTAAACTGGTTCAAGGTGAACCCGATGCGTCTTCTTTTCCAAGCGGCGGTTCCCGAACAACTTTTGAAGCACGCGGATACACGATGTGGGATCCCTCAAGTCCGGCCTTCATTATAGAAGGACCCAGGGGAGGAATTCTCTGTATCCCTTCTGTATTTATCAGTTATACCGGTGAAGCCCTTGATAAAAAGACCCCCCTGCTCCGTTCTATGGATGCAATTTCAAAATCAGCAATGAAGATATTACGTATTTTCGGCAACACCAGTGCCACCCGGGTAATCACGACGATCGGAACCGAACAGGAGTACTTTTTGATCGATAAAACTTATTACAATCTCCGATCCGATTTACAGATCACCGGTCGAACACTGCAGGGAGCGGCTCCGCCAAAGGGGCAGCAGCTGGATGATCATTATTTTGGATCGATAAAAGAACGGGTTCTTGCCTTTATGCAGGATTCTGAGAGTGAACTGTATAAACTCGGCGTTCCGGCCAAAACACGTCATAATGAGGTCGCACCGCATCAGTATGAAATTGCCCCTATCTTTGCAGAAGCCAATGTCGGTGCTGACCGAAATCATTTAATTATGGAAGTTCTAAAAAAAGTGGCCAACCGGCATGGATTGGCTCTCCTTCTGCATGAAAAACCGTTCGAAGGTGTTAACGGAAGCGGCAAGCATAATAACTGGTCCCTAGCCGATTCGGACGGCAATAACCTACTTGACCCCGGTAAAACACCGGAACAAAATTTACAATTCCTGGTCTTTCTGGTCGCCACTTTAAGGGCTGTTTATCAACATGCGGATCTGTTACGGATGTCCATTGCTTCTGCCGGCAATGACCACCGGCTGGGAGCAAATGAGGCCCCGCCGGCAATCGTTTCTGTTTTTCTTGGTCAACGGCTTACACAGATTCTCGATAATATCAAGAAAGGAAAACAGACAAAAGCGGCCGAAGATTATATTATTAACCTGGGGATTAGTAAACTTCCATCTATCTTACGTGATAATACAGACCGGAATCGTACGTCCCCTTTTGCCTTTACAGGAGAAAAGTTTGAATTCCGGGCGATCGGCTCATCATCTTCGGTATCTCTGGCAAATACGGTTCTTAATGCCGCCGTAGCCGATTCCCTGGATGTGATCGCTGCCGATATTAAAAAGGGCTTGAAGAAAAGTAAGAAGTTAAATGAAGTGGTTTTAAGTGTTATAAAAAATCATATCATCGAAGCCGAGCCGATCCGTTTTGAGGGTAATAACTACAGTAAAGAATGGGAAAAAGAAGCGGAAAAAAGAAAATTGCCCAACATCAAAAAAACCGGCTATGCCCTCGATGCCCTGGTATCTCCTAAAAACTGTAAATTGTTAATCCGGCAGAGTGTACTGAACCAGACAGAAATCGAGAGTCGTTACAATACCAAAATAGAGCAGTATATCACTTCCCTTGAAATAGAGGCAGAAACCTTCCGTGATCTGGCAAATACCAAAATTCTTCCTACCGCTATTTCTTATCAGGGTCAATTATTGGATACGGTAAAAAAATTACGGGATGTGGAAGATATTATCAGTGCCGATTCTTACCAGGGAGAAGTTCAATTATTACAAGAAGTTACCTCTAAAATCCAGGATCTAAACGAAAAACTAACTGATCTATCGGCAAAAATTGAAAAAGCCGAAGAGATTGAGGATCTTCCGAAAAAAGCAAAATTCTTTTCTGACAAAATCGTAGAGGCACTGCAGGCAGTGCGGGTACCGGCTGATGCCCTGGAGACCATTCTCCCCGATTCCGACTGGCCGTTGCCCAAATACTCAGAGATGTTATTTATTATGTAAATTTACAATTTGTACGGGATGACCGGGATTGAAAATAACAATGGCCTTGCAAATACAAGGCCAATTTCGCTCCGGCGGTAGGACTTGAACCTACATCCCGCAGTTGCGGGATAACAACCACCCTTAATTATTTAATCCACAAAAATTCATTTCTTATAATAATCTCAATAATGTCTTTTCTTTTTTGTTTTTTTATTTTACGTTCCCAGAATTGAGCTTCTTTTTTTGTATCGAATGGCTTTTTAAAAGCAAGGATCCATGGTCTCCCTCTCCTTGTCCAACCTTTAATAGATTTATTATGATAAGTAAGCCTTGTTGCAGGATCGTGAGAGGAGCCGATATAGTATTGGTCAATTTTTGAGGAGTAAAGAATATAGAAGAAATACTTATCCATAATAGAAAAGGCCTTGCAAATACAAGGCCAATTTCGCTCCGGCGGTAGGACTTGAACCTACAGCCTAGTGGTTAACAGCCACCCGCTC
>JAGLYF010000084.1 GCA_023132435.1 Calditrichia bacterium
AGTGAACTAAAGTGATCTAAAGTGATCTAAAGTGACTAAAGTGAACTAAAGTGAACTAAAGTGAACTAAAGTTTTTAGTTAAATTATTATAGAGGTAATTTCCATGGATAATAAGGAATTTGCGCAGAAGCTCGAAAAAAGAACATTGGAATTTGCAATTCAAATTATTCGTCTCTCATCGAAATTACCGAATACACCCGAAGCAAAGGTTGTAAAATATCAGATTACAAAAGCCGGAACGTCCATCGGCGCAAATTATCGTGAGGCAAATCGTGCTCGTAGTAGAGCAGATTTCATGAATAAGATTAGAATATGCGAAAGCGAAGCCAGTGAAACACTTTATTGGCTTGAGATAATTCGAACAATTAAGTGGCTTGATGAAAAAACGACTCAAAAAGAGTTTGAAGAGTGCAAAGAATTCTTAGCACTTTTTACCTCAATAAGTCACAAACCTAAATAATGAACTTTAACTGACTAAATTTTAGTTCACTTTAGTCACTTTAGTTCACTCTAGTTCACTTTAATCACTTATGACCATATTTATTTGAAATTATATCAACTCGTACAATAAGGAGGTTACATTGGAATTTAAACATGTTCAAATTCCCCAAGAAGGGGAGATGATCCGCGAAGAAAATGGCAAATTGATAATCCCTGATAATCCTTATATCCCATTTATTGAAGGTGACGGAATCGGGCCCGACATCTGGCGTGCGTCCCAACCTGTCTTTAATGCTGCTGTTGAGATCGCTTATGGCGGCGCCAAAAAAATGTCCTGGGTTGAGATTTTTGCCGGTGAAAAAGCAAATAAGAAATATTCAGAATGGTTACCTCAGGAAACCATTGACGCGATCGCTTATTTTAAAATTGCAATCAAGGGTCCCCTTACAACCCCCATCGGGGGCGGTTTTAGAAGTTTGAATGTCACTCTCCGTCAAAAACTGAACCTCTATGCCTGTGTAAGACCGGTCAAATACTTCGAAGGTGTACCGAGTCCGGTAACGCATCCGGAAAAGATGGATATCGTTATATTCCGTGAAAACACAGAAGATGTCTACGCAGGTATCGAGTGGCCGAGCGGGTCGGAAGAAGCCGGGAAAATTATCGAGATCGTTAAATCGATGGGAAAAACGATTCGACCTGATTCCGGGATCGGAATAAAACCGATCAGTCCTACAGGCACAAAACAACTCGTACGTAAAGCAATCAAATATGCCATCGATCAGGGCCGGAGCAGCGTTACTCTCATGCACAAAGGTAACATCATGAAATTTACTGAAGGTTCTTTTAAAGACTGGGGATACGAGTTGGCAAAAGATGAATTTTCTGAATATACCATCAGTGAAGATGAACTCTGGAGTAAGCATGATGGTAAAGTTCCCGAAGGAAAAATAGTTATAAAAGATCGTATTGCCGACAGTATGTTTCAACAAATTTTAACCCGAACCGATGAATATGATGTCGTTGCCACACCGAATCTGAATGGTGACTATATCTCTGATGCAGCTGCCGCCCAGGTAGGTGGTTTAGGATTGGCACCTGGCGCAAATATCGGTGATGTCGTTGGTTTATTTGAGGCCACACATGGTACCGCTCCAAAATATGCGAACCTGGACAAGGTAAATCCATCTTCGGTTATGCTGTCCGGTGCGCTCATGCTCGAATACATGGGCTGGAAGGAAGCCACCCAGCTTATACAGGATGGAATTGCCAAAACGATCCAACAGAAAAAAGTAACCTATGATCTTGAACGACAGATGAGCGGCGCCACATTATTAAAAAGTAGTGAATTTGGTAATGCCATTATTGAAAATATGAAAACTTTGAAATAATGACACTGGATTGGAAGAGCCGGGACCGGCATTCAGGGTGCTGTAGATTAATGAAATCAGTATAAAATTGTCATTCCCGTCCCGCATCTGCGGGACGGGAATGACAATTTGTGAGAAAGGCACAGTAATATTTTTTAATATTATGTATTCTGCAACGGCCTACATTGCGGGAGGAATGACAAAAGGGGCAGGGATGGCCTTGTGATGCTGATGACCAGAAAAAAGATTTTATGGATCATTTTACTGTCTGCTGCAGTGCTTTTATTGAGCGGACTTACCAGTAGTTATTATTGGATTACCAGAATTTACCTCCCCGAACAGATGGATGCACATGCCAATTCCCGATTACTTCTACAATGGGAAAATGAAGATACTTTCGTACCGGCCGCCAACGGAAAAATTACAGAAGAACAACTTATGCTTTTTGTACAAATTAATGAAAGTTTATCCGCCGATATTCAAAAATTACGTAAGCAGTTTGAGGAAAATAGTTGGTTTATTGCTTTTGAAATGATTAAGATGCAGCCAGAATGGGCGGGTAAAAAATATTTAGCGCTGAAAAAGTTTAATCTTTCCCCAAAAGAATATGACTGGATTGTTGATTGTGTTATCGATTTCTGGATTTATAAATGGAAAAAAGAATCAATAGAAAATCTGCGTGACTATGGATGGGAACTGGAAAGTATTTCTGAGGATTCTGTACAACCTGTTAATTATAAACTCTTTGCTACCTATGAGAAAGATTTGAATCGTATTTTTGATATATTGTGGCCGGAAAAATCAAGTTCTGATTCAATCCGTTCTACAGAGCAGACACTTCCCTGAAAACCCTCATAAAATTCCCACCTAAGATTTTTTCAATTCGCTCAGTGCTATACCCTCTTTCCAGCATGACACGTGTAATTTCCGGCATTTTGCTAGCGTTATCAATACCACGAGGAACAATGCTGATGCCATCAAAATCAGAACCCAATCCTATATGATCATCGCCAATCAGGGAAATAATATAATCCATATGATCTACGATCCGCCCAATATCCGGGCGAAAATCCTTTGTCCGTTCAACCAGATAGTTGTTGCGATATTTACGATAACCAAGACGATCATTTCCATATACCTGCTTCATGGAATCCATGTAAGCCTGGGAGGATTTTCTCAGAGCATAGTATTTTCGGTTAAATCCATTAACAAGATAACCCGGATAAAAATTTATAAAAATGACACCCCTGTTTTTCCCTATCGCTTTGATCTGATCATCACTAAGATTTCGATAATGTGCACAGAGATTGTATACACAGGAATGGGAGGCAATAATCGGTTTTTTGCTTTCCTCCATAACATCCCAAAATGTTTTTTCACCACTATGGGAAACATCTATTATCATCCCTTTATCATTCATCCAATGAATTACTTCGCGGCCAAATTCCGTGAGACCTCTATGTCCCTTATATTCGGGAGAGGTTTCATCCTTGGCACAACTTGCCCAATCCGGACTATCATTCCAGGTCAAACCCAGGTAGCGGGCACCACGATCATACAGTTCTTTTAGTTTATTGAGATCATTTTCAATAGCTGTGCCTCCTTCAATACCAATACAGGCGGCAATTTTCCCATTCTTGACTGTTTGTTCTATTTCAGCCGGGGTACGGGTCAGATTTATTTTATCCAGATTGTTTTCAATAATTTTATCCAGGAGATCTATCATGCGAATGGACTGGTTAAACATTCCACCCTTCCCATAAAGTGTTGGGTTCGGCCAGACAGCAAAAAACTGGACATCCACCCCACCCTCCTTCAGCCGGATCAGATCAACATGCCCATATTCCAGACGTTTTGAAATATCAGCTCCTCGCAAAACCTGTAACAATACATCGGCATGCATATCGACAACGAGAGATTTTTCATGCAGAATCTTATAGTCTGATTGGGCACCAGCTATTGCCGCTAAAAAGCTAATTGACAGTACGATTACTAATAACAGTTTCAAAATTTCTCCAATAATATCGAGTTCGCAAGTTCTTGTTGCCTATTTATAATTGGATAAAAAATCCTTTAAATACAAATGTTCAACACCCTCATACGATGAGCCCCGGATCTCATCCATGGTGACAACCATCTTTTTGTGATTGTCTCTGATCGCCAGTAAATTACCGAATTCTCTTTGAGCAGTTTTATCATCCGTGATCGCGTAAGCAACCTGGATATATATTTTTTCTGATGCCCGGGTACACACAAAATCGATCTCTTTATCAGTATATTGTCCGACAAGAATGTCAAATCCGCAGAAAGACAGATGATTATACACAACATTTTCTATAATCTTATTTATATCGGTCAGTAAAAATGGTTTAATCGTGTGACGCAAACCGAGATCTGCAAAATAATATTTCTCACCCACTTCAAAAATCTTTTTTCCTTTTATATCGGTTCGCTTAGCCTTTAATAAAAAAAACGATGCACAAAGATAATTGAGATAATTAAGGACGATATTAGGGGAAATATTGATTTTCTGTGATTTTAAATAATCGGAAATTTTTTTCCCGGAAAAAATACTGCCTACATTGTCTGCCAAATATTTAATCAGGTTATCTAAAAAGTAAACGTTTCGGATATGATAACGTGAGACAATATCCTTTAATATGATTGTGCTATATACATTTTTCAGATAATCGAATACAATTGGATCTTCAAGGGTAAGATTATTCAGATAGGGCATACCTCCGAATTTAATGAATTTATCAAGCCCCTCCTTGTTGTTTTCCTGTTTTTGAAATTCAAGAAACTCCGGATAAGTCAGAGGATGTACCATTATTTCTACATAGCGTCCACTTATCAGGGTCGCTAGATCTCCGGACAACAATTCGGCATTACTGCCACTGCAGTATATATCATGCTTTCCGCTGGCAAGCAGGCTGCGCAAAGCTTTTTGAAAGTTTTTTATTTCCTGAATTTCATCAATAAAGAGATAATTGAGTTTGTCTTCACAGCTTTTTTTCTTCACTTCCCTGAGCAAATCATGATAATCACGGATAGCATCAAACTCGTATAATTCTTTGTTTATATAAATGATTGAAGCATCAGGATGATATTGCTCAATATGATCAATTATTTGATATAAGAGATAACTTTTACCGACACGCCGCTGACCAATAATAACTTTTATAATATTTTTACTGATATACGGTTTTACTTTATCAAGGTAAAAAGGTCGTAAAATATATTTTTTCATAAACCACGATTATTTTATGTATACTTAAAATATTTACAATAATATACAGATGTTTTATGTATACTTAAAACATTTTTTTATTCCACCAGATCGAGAGCTTCTTCGAGTTTCTGTTTTTCGTAAAGATCCCAGTAAAGCCCGCCCAACTTAAGCAGCTCATTATGAGTTCCTTCCTCAATAATTTCACCCTGATCCAATACAACAATTTTATCTGCATCCTGTAAGGCGGAAATACGGTGGGAGATCCAGACACAGGTTTTATTTTGCATTTCTCCTTGCAATTTCTCTAAAATTTTTTCTTCTGTTATCGTATCTACCGCAGAAAGAGCGTCATCAAGAAGAAGAATTTTAGGTTGCTTTAGAATTGCCCTGGCAATCGAAATACGCTGTTTTTGACCACCGGACAGATTGATTCCCCTTTCCCCGAGAATCGTCTCGTATTGATACGGAAATTCTTCGATCGCTTCATGGATCTGGGCAATTCCTGCCGCTCTTTTTATTTGTTCCTGTTCAGCAAAAATCATCCCAAAACTCACGTTGTGTTCAATCGTATCAGAAAAGAGAAATGTTTCCTGGGGAATATAACCAATGTTTTGACGAAGGGTTTGCAAGGGGATATTCCTGATATCGATATCATCGATGAAGATCGTCCCGGGAGCGGGGTCATAGTTTCGTGTAAGTAAATTCATCAGTGTTGATTTTCCACTACCCGTGCGTCCAACTACGGCCAAGATGCTGCCGGCCTTAATTTGCAGATTTATATTTTTGAGGGCAGGTTCGGTTTCTTTACTATAAGCAAAAGTTAAATTTTTAATCGTAATCTTACCATCTATCTTCTCTACAAATTGAGTTTTTTCATCATCAATGATATCCGGAGGAGTGTTCAGAATAACATTAATCCTTTCCATCGAAGCAGTCCCCTGTTGGAAAATTCCGACCACCCAGCCCAGAGCGATGGAAGGCCAAACCAGCATTCCCAGATAAAGGGTGAAGGCAACAAATTCCCCCAGTGTGATAATACCCTCAACAATCTGAATCCCGCCAACAAAAAGGACGAGAATAACAGCAATACCGACTATAAAATGCATCATCGGGTGGAACGCTGCGAATACCCGGACAAAGGACATATTTTTTTCAACATATTCCCAATTAAGTTTATCAAAATTTTCCATTTCATATTTTTCCTGAACATAGGATTTCACAATCCGGATCCCGGAAAAATTTTCCTGTGCCTTTGTACTGATTCTCGATAATTGTGCCTGAATTCTCTGGTAACGTTTATGAATTTGCCGACCAAATTTGTAAACCAGAAAGGCCATTAAGGGGATCGGTAATAACCCGACAAGAGTCAGCATAGGACTGAGAGACAACATCATCCAGACCACAAAACCGAAGGTGACAATCGTATTGATCGAATACATGATACCCGGCCCGAGTACGGCGCGGACTGAATTAAGATCGTTGGTCATCCGGGACATGATATCACCGGTCGGCATATTCTGAAAGAAGCGGGCTGACATTTTTTGCAAATGAGCGAATAAATCATTCCGGAAATCGTTTTCGATCAATCTCGATCCGACAATCAAGGTCTGTCGCATTAGAAAACGGAATACTCCCTGACCGAAAGCTATGAGCACAATCAATCCTGCATATATTAAGAGTTGTTTTATCTCAATATCCTCTGTCAGATAATCGATAGCTCTCTTAACGACGATGGGATTTATGATGGCAATTGCATTCCCAATGATAATGAAAAGTGTTCCGATAAGCATTCTTGCACGGTAACGATTCAGGTATGGGCGTAGATAAGCAAATGTTCTAAAAATGGTGTATTCCTTTATACAAGATTGTGTTATTTATAAACCACGGAATTACACAGATAATTTCACGGAATTATATTTATTTTTAATAAATATTAATTTTAGAAGTCGTTGAGATTGAATGCAAATGAAACATTGATCATTCTAAACCCGTTTAAGAACAAGTGTAAATTTACGAGTAATCTGGCATTGAGACAATAAATCAAATCGTGATTGTTTTTACCCACCCTTTTGTATAGATCAGAAACATGGGTAACAGATGTTCGGTATATAGTAATACTTTTTGCAGCGAAAATATATCATGTTCTGATCCCCTTCTCTTACCAAGAGAAGGGGCCGGGGGATGAGTTCGGAAATATTGCCACAAACAACTCGACCTCACCCCCTAGCCCCCTCTCCTGGGTAGGAGAGGGGGAATGTTGAAATCTTGTTGACCCTTCGACATCCTCTCCCTACAAATGCGCCAGTGGGCGCATCCGCCTACCGGCGTGACCTTTAGGGAGGGGTGTCGACCCCGAGTACTCGGGGGACGGGGTGGGTTAGAGATATGATGGATTGCAATTGACTTCATAAAAATAATTTGTGTATTGTAACATTTGGCTAATAATAATAGTACAATTAATAAAATTGACTTCGGGTACGGGTTCTTGATAAATTCAATTTTGATCTTTGGTCTTCGAAGGCCCGGCGCTGACGGGAATTTGGATTTTATTTTAGGCACTTTAGATCACTTTTAACTTTAGTCACTTGCGGTTTACCGCTCTATGAATAGATCAGGTTATTAAATGAGGCGGAGAAATGATCATAGAGGTGAAATATGATAAATAATTTTAGAGCACTTTTAAACCTGAAAATACTGGTCGGAGACGGGGCCATGGGTACAATGCTCCATGCCGCTGGTTTAACTACCGGCCACTGTCCGGAGGAATGGAATGTCAGTCATTCAGAGGTTGTGGCAGAAATCCAGAAAGCATACATAACGGCAGGATCAGATATTATTGAAACAAATTCCTTTGGCGGTAATAAATACCGGCTGGGTTTTCATGGATATGGTGACTCCGTTTCCCTGTTTAACAAAAAATCCGCGGAAGTTGCCCGTTCGGTATGTCCGGATGGAAAATTTGTCGCCGGATCTGTGGGACCAACAGGAGAATTCCTAGAACCGATGGGCGAACTGACATTGGAACAATTAACGGACGTTTTTAAAGAACAAATCGATGCCCTGCTAACCGGCGGTGTTGATATTCTGATAATCGAGACGATGAGTGATATTGGAGAAGCCCGGGCGGCAATCGAAGCAGCCAGACTTCTTAGCTCTGATATCCCGGTTTTGGCTACTATGACCTATGAAAAACAAGCCACCGGATATCGAACAATGATGGGTGTTCAACCAGCTGATATGGTCGCGCCGCTCATTGATGCCGGAGCTGATGTGATCGGGGCCAACTGTGGTACCGGTATGGAGGATATGATTGAGATTGTCAAAGATATCCGGAATAATACACAATTTCCGTTGTTGGTGCAGGCTAATGCCGGTCTTCCGGAGCAGGAGGGCAATCAGATACATTACAAAGAATCGCCTCGGGATCGTGGGAAATCTGTTAAACAAATTCTTCAACTGGGTGTAAATATTATTGGAGGATGCTGCGGAACTACACCTGAACATATAAATGCGACACGGAAGGCTGTGGATGAATTTAAATGACCCACCCCATCCCCCGAGTACTCGGGGTCGACACCCCTCCCTGCAAGCTTGCAGGGAGGGGCCGGGGGAGGGTTAGCGCCTTTGCACGAGATATTTATGAATGGATCAGGCTAGATATTTTTAATTAAATATTATGAATGTTAATGTTATGGATGCTGCATCCACATCCCTACAATTCGATAAATTTTTAGATAGATGTCATTCATTTTGTAAATGTGAGACATATTCTTAAATTATCAGGTAAAATAAAACAAGTTTAGTTATAAATTGCAGAAGGAGTAAGTTGTAATGAATTCAGCGTACTACATCGAATTAGAAGATAAATATGGGGCTCATAATTATCATCCACTGGAAGTTGTCATCGACCGGGGAGAAGGCGTCTGGGTATGGGATGTTGAGGGTAAAAAATATATGGATTTTCTATCCGCTTATTCAGCCGTTAATCAGGGACATTGTCATCCAAAAATAATCAACACCTTGATTGAACAGGCAAAGAAACTCACTTTGACATCAAGAGCTTTTTATAACAGTGCGCTGGGGGAATACGAAAAATATATCACAGAATATTTTGATTACGATAAGGTACTCCCGATGAATACCGGCGTGGAAGGAGTAGAAACTGCGATAAAACTTGCCAGAAAATGGGCTTACAAAGTTAAAGGTATTCCCGAAAACCAGGCAAAGGTGATTTTCGCCGAGGGGAATTTTCATGGAAGAACACTAACCGTAATTTCTGCATCGACTGACCCCGATGCAAGAAATGAATTTGGTCCCTATATGCCGGGTTTTGAAGTGATACCTTATAACGATCCGGGTGCATTGGAAAACACTCTGCAGGATCCGAATGTTGCTGCCTTTCTTGTTGAACCCATCCAGGGTGAAGCAGGTGTTATGGTTCCCGATGAAGGTTATCTCAGCGAAGTTTCCCAAATTTGCCGCTCCAATAATGTCTTATTGATTTGTGATGAAGTGCAGACTGGTCTGGCCAGAACCGGCCGGATGTTGGCGTCCGATTATGAGAATGTAAAAGCCGATATTCTGATTCTGGGTAAAGCGCTGTCCGGAGGAACTATTCCAATTTCAGCTGTTCTAGCCAGGGATGAGATTATGCTCTGTATCAAACCCGGAGAGCATGGGTCAACATTTGGCGGAAATCCCGTCGCTGCAAAAGTAGCGATTGCCGCTCTCGAAGTCCTGAAAAAAGAAAACCTTGCTGAAAATGCTGACCGCCTGGGAAAATTATTTCGATCCGAACTGGAAAAGGTCATCCGGGAATCACAGGTTGTAACAAAAGTCCGCGGAAAAGGTCTTCT
>JAGLYF010000085.1 GCA_023132435.1 Calditrichia bacterium
CGTTCAATATCAACGCCTTCATCTATAAATGAACGGATTCCTATGGTTGCGCTCTCTACTCTGGACCCCAGGATGATCGCTCCTTCGGCAATAATTGAATGGTCGATATGGCAATTGATAACTTTTGTCGAGGGCAGATATCTTGGCCGGGTGAAAAACCCGTATTCCTCGTCATAAAAGTTAAAAAGTGGAATCGATTTAGTGAGATCCATATGGGCCTCAAAAAAACTGGCAATATTTCCGATATCTTCCCAATAACCGTCAAAGAAATAGGCATAAACATTAGCATTTTTTAAACTGGAGGGTATTATTTCACGACCGAAATCTTCCATATCATTATTATTAAGTATATCAAACAGGACTTGTTTTTTAAAAATATAAATCCCCATCGATGCGATATGTTTACGGTTTTGTGATTCAATTCCAAAATTCTCAAAAAGGATTTCTTCAACCCGAAAAGTATCCAACAATTCTTTTTTTTCCGGTTTTTCATAAAATTCAGTAATTCGGCCGTTAGAATCTGCATTTAGAATACCGAATTTATGGGCTTCTTCTTCATGGATTGGTTTTACCGCTATTGTTATATCTGCTTCCCGCTCCAGATGATATTTAAAAAACTCCCGGTAATTCATACGATAAAGATGGTCACCTGATAAGATGATAATATGATCGTCTGCACTCTCAAAAAACATAAGATTTTTCCGTACGGCATCAGCTGTTCCCTGATACCAGTCCTGGCTTTCGGCCGTTTGCTGAGCGGCGAGAATTCTGATATATCCCTGGGTAAAATTATCAAACCGGTAAGTATTGTGAATATGCCGGTGCAGTGATTCCGTATTAAACTGGGTGAGGATAAACATATGCCTGATACCGGACTGAATACAGTTACTGATCGGTATATCAATCAAGCGGAATTTACCGGCAATCGGTACCGCTGGTTTGGCCCGTAGATTTGTCAACGGTTCCATGCGGGTTCCCCGACCTCCACCCAAAATCAATGCTGTCAGTTCACTCATAAATATCCCACTATTTTAGTACACTGTAAGTAATTTAACATTTTCCGCAGGTTCAATATGGGTACAAATAAAATAGAAATTGAAAAAATCAGAAGCAATATTTTATTTTATATTTCCAGGGGATAATAGTCAAATACACTCTTTCATACCCGTCTGAAAATTAGGATTAATTGGTACTTTTTTATAAATTGAAACCCATATTCTGTGAACAGCGTAAACTCAGAATATCATTACGATATGTTATAATAGAACACGGATGAGGCGGATGACACGGATTTCCGCGGATCTGGTATTTATTTTATTTTAAATCTGTATGGTTGTATAAGAATATGGAGCTGTTGTTAGTGAAAAATTGCTTTCTCGCAGCAGCGCATCGAATCAAATTTTATTAACCGCAAGGACGCAAAGTTTATTATAATTTTTAATAAATAATTCGTGAAAATTCGTGTCAGCCGGTAGGCTGATCCGCCCACTGGCGTGATAATTCGTGGACAAAGTCGCGTCATCCGCGTTCCATTTTTAAGATTCATATTGGAGTAAAAGAATGAAAAAAATCCTCGTCTCATTTATCATCATTATAATTTGCGCTACAGATGTCATGAGCCAACATACTATGTTTGAAATTGAAGGAGGTGCTTTATTTCCGCAAGATCCGGAGACAGGTACCATTATTGGCCTTAGTGTAGGACGTATGGCAGATGAGAATTTTGGATGGGCCTTCGAAGCCCAGTACTTCTGGCGGACCTATACCAAGGAATATGCGACACAGCAGGAAACCATTGTCACCGAAATCGAAAATTCGACCAAAATGCTGCCGGTCATGGGAAAAATTATCTACTTAACTCAGATTGCCCCCAGTCTTGATTTACGGATTAGTGGAGGTATTGGTTATGCTTTTTTGTGGAACAGGGAAGCAAATTATCTGGTAGGTAAGGAAGAAAGCAATTCATTTTCAGGTTTGGCCTGGGAAATCGGAGCCGGGATTTCCTTACCAATCAGCCGGGCCGCAGACTTTTTTGGAGAAGTAAATTATTTTTACAGCACACCTTCACGGGAAGAGGATAGAACCATTGAAGGATTGCCCCAACGTACTGAAATTGATATGTCCGGTATTCTTCTGCGTATTGGCGTCCGTTTATATAACTAACCTGATTTATTTATTAACCACTGAGGCCACTGGGATGCTTACAAGTAAAAAGTTAAAAGGAAAAAGTAAAAAAATCTTTAAAATAGTATCTATCATTTTTTTCACTTTTTACTTATCACTTTTTACTTTTTACTTTGAAAGCTGTACCCCTCTCGTCAAGGAACCGGTCAGGGGGACCGGACCTTCTGTTCGGGTTTTACTGGCAACTATTCAATCTAAAGATTCGTTAACTTTTACCGGCCGCTATATTCTCCATTCTGAAGAAGCCCGTTATGAATTCGGTGAGAGGAACAAAAATCTTTATATTCTACCCTTAACAGATGGTATACAGTTATACAATCAAAACCGAAATCTTTTGTACCGCCAACATTTTCCTATTATTCTTGAACCAGCAGATAATAACAGCCGGTTTCGCTACCGGGGTCATACCTATGCCGGATCAATTTATTTTCAGCCGGCCAGTGAAAACTCAGTTCATCTGATTAATAAGATTCTACTGGAACCCTATCTTTCCGGTGTGGTTCCGGCTGAGATTCCCGCAACAAAACAAGATGAATTCGAAGCAATAAAAGCACAGGCTATTTGTGCCAGAACCTATGCTTTGAACAGCTTAGAAAGCAATAGTGATTTATTTTATGATGTTCAAGCGACAATCGCCGATCAGGTTTATGGTGGTTTTGATCGTCATGCAGCACTGGCTGATCAGGCCATTGAAGAAACCCGTGGCGTGATCATCACCTATAACGGACAACCGGCAACAGTTTATTACCACTCCACTTGTGGTGGCCGTTTAGAATCAGCTGTAAATGTTTGGCCCGGTAGTCCCATAGCTTATCTGGAGGGGGGTGTCGATGCGGTCAGCGATATTTATTCATGCAGTGTTTCTCCCTACTTCCGCTGGCTGCACACAAGATCTTTTAGTGAACTGGATAGTCTGTTTGAGCTGCAGTATCAGAGAGGAATGCTAAAAAACTCCGTTAAAGACACTTTAGAGATAAATCTTGATCTTCAGATAGTAAGAAGAAATTCAACAGGACGCGTCTCTGAATTACAAATTACATATGCTGATACGACCATAACACTTTCGGGATATCAAATCCGGCATTTTTTTAAAGACAAAAACGGCAGATCTTTACCCAGTAATTTGTTTTACCTGACCCAACCTGATGATTCCACCCTGACCATACATGGCGGTGGATTTGGCCATGGGGTCGGTATGTGCCAATTCGGGGCCTTACATATGGCCCGGCGTGGTTTTATGCATTATCATATCATCAATAAATATTTCCCGGGAACAAAGTTAGTAAGGAAATACTAGCAATTTGCATTTTAGTGGTCAGATTGTTTCACAAGAGTAACAATAATGATAATTGTTCCCAAAATAACCCTGGTTGTCATCCCCGCGAAGGCGGGGATCCATAATGATTTACCCCTTGGATTCCTGCTTTCGCAGGAATGACAATTCGTAAGAATGGCACAATAATATTATTAAATATTTTGAATAGAAGGATTTAAAAATGAATTTGAGTCTTATAACTTTACTTTTGAGTACCATCCTCCTCTTTTTAGCAGCTTGTCAACCTAAAACTGCCGTTAAAAACGATGAGACAGCAACCGTTGACAGCGCTTTTTATTATGTCCAGAAAGACATCGACGATCCCTTCCTGGATACACTTTCTCAGGCACCTGATCGGTCAATTAGCTTAAAAAAAGATGTTTATCCTCCTCCGGTTCAAAAACCGAAGTTTAAAGAAATTGAGGGATTCCGCGTGCAGATCTTTGCCGGTGCCGATACGCTAAATGCTTTGTCCACCCGCTCGCAGGCAGCAACGATGGTTACCGACTCTGTCTACTTGCTGGAAGACCAGGGGTTGTTAAAAGTGCAGGTTGGAGACTATCCCTACCGTTATCAGGTAGATAAGATCCGGGATCAGTTTCGAAGAGAGGGTTTCCCCGGTGCCTGGGTGATTCTGCGTACAATTCTGATACCTTATGAAGCCGCTTCTACAGATGATACAATAACTGTAGCAGACACTGTAATCGCTGCCCAGCCGATGGAAAAATCAGTTGTAGAAGGAAATTTTAAAATTCAAATTATTGCAACCGGATCAGAAGAACGGGCAAAAGAAATTGTAGAGAATCTAAAACAAACCATGAACTATCAGGCATTTTATGAAAAAAGTGGAAATTTATACAAGGTGTTTGTTGGTTACTTTAAAGAAGAGAATACAGCAAGGGATGCACTGGATAAAATCAGAGCAGGAGGTTTTCCTGACGCATGGCTGGTTTATTAGTAGATACTGGATGCTGGATACTGGATACTGGATGATAAAGATCTGTTCCCCCTTAAAAAAGGGGGATTAAGGGGGTTGTTTTTATACGTTACTCTTAGCTCAATGATTCAACTTAGGTCATCCCTACAGGACTTTAATCTTTCAGATTTCTTTTAACCCGGCGCTTCGCACCGGGCTATAAATATTTTGCCCCTCCGGGGCATTCTAATTATACAGTTCACACAAAACCACTACATGGATATTGGATATTCCTTGTTGGCTATTGGATATTGAATTCTATTGTTTGACTGTGACCAGAAATGGTCAGTGCGCTTTGGAATAGTGCTCATGCGCAATACACCAGCCGGTCTTACACAACAGAAATATATGGCTTCCCCGCCCATCGATGGTTTTGGTCTTCTTTTTCTTTTTGAGATCTACCGTCCAGTAAAAAGTGGCCAGGGCTGTTTCACCATAAATCTTTACTTTTAAATTTTTGATTTTATAGATTACCTCATCCCCTTCATCCAGATAATGAAGAAAAGTCTTTTTTAATTGGGTAAGACTTGTCAGGCGTTCATGTTTCGTTGAAGAAAATCCGACAAAATCTGAACTAAAACATTTTATTATTTCCTTAATATTACGCTCATTAAATAATTTTACGATGGACTTTTCTATATTCACTATTTCTTGTTGAATCTCATCCATCACTTCCTCCTTCTTAGTATTTTCTCACAAATAGAATCAATTTATAATATTGTACTGAAAATCGTACTTCTAAAAAGTATAACCCAATCCGGTAAAATGCAAGGGACCAGGAAGATAATTTTCGAAACTACTTTCTACTTCTTACTTCCTACTTCCTACTTATAACTCTCCCTTCCGAAGATCCAACACCCGATTAATAACCTCTTCAATCTTTTTATCCGGCGTGGAGGCACCGGCCGTGATCCCAATCGTCAATTTGCCCTGAGGTAACCACCCGGTTGTAGTCTCTATCTCCTGACTGTCCGGGATTTTATGCCGGATATGTTCATCGTCAAGGAGAGCCGACGCATCTTCTATATGAAATGCCAGTCCATACCGGACAGCAATGTTGGTCAGATTATTGGTGTTTGATGAATTATATCCGCCAATGACAAGGGTTAGATCTACACCTGAATCGAGTAATTCAATGATGGCATCCTGACGTTCCTGGGTGGCACTGCAGATCGTGTCAAACGAACGAAAATGATCATCAATTGTATTCGCACCATAGCGATCGACCATTGCCTCTTTGACCATTTCCGCAACTTTTAGGGACTCATTGGCCAGCATCGTGGTCTGATTGGCCACACCGATTTTGATCAGATCCTGGTCAGGGTCAAATCCCGGTGATATCGCTTTCCTAAAATAATCCAAAAATGCTTTTTTGCCACCCTTGTCGCGGATATAATCGCAGACACGCTCTGTTTCTGCAAAATTTCTTACCACAATGTATTTGCCTTCTTCAGACACGTTGGTTTGTGAAGCCGTTGCAATGGTTTCTTCGTGATAGTATTTGCCATGAATCAGAGCCGTATATCCATCATTACTAAACCGCTTAACATGTTTCCAGACATTGAGAACAGATCCGCACGTCGTATCGACCAGAATACAACCAATCTGTTTCAGCTCTTCAATAAAAGAAACCGGTACACCAAATGCCGGCAGAATAACAATATCTTCTATCCGGATATCCTCTTTCGACTCCCCTTTATGATACTGACCACTTAAGAATCTGACTCCCATATCCATAAGTCGTTTATTGACAAAAGGATTATGAATGATCTCACCGGTCAGATAAATTTTTTTATCCGGAAATTTTTTAACGGCCTGATAGGCATAATCGATGGAACGGTCCACACCGTAACAAAAACCATACTCTTTTGCCAGTTTGATCCTTGTGTTACCGTCTGTATATTGTGAATCGGAAGCTTTGATCTTATCAATCAGACTACTTTGAAATTCCTGATTCAGAGTATCCTTAATCTCGTCCTTCAGACCAAAACCTCTGCGTATATGTGTATTTCCCATTGATATTTCCATCTGTCAGATTTTAATAGACCACGGATGACACGGATCGGACGGATCGACACGGATTTAAATTTCTATTTTATCCTAACAAAGAATTTACCAAAAAACATAACACAAATTTTATGGTTAAAAAAATAAAATATATTTTCAATCGTTCTCAAGTTGAACTTGGGAAAGATCGAAAATATTATTAATAATAATTTAAAATCTTTGTGGACTTTGTGCCTTCTTTGTGAACTTTGTGGTAAAAAAGCCCTGAACAAAACAAACACTCTCGTATATTAAAGAACAAATCTTCGACAAGGATAAAATAAATACTAGATCCGTGTCGATCCGTCCAATCCGTGTCATCCGTGGTCTGTTCTAACGAAGTAGCACCATTTTCCGGCTTTGATGAAAAAGCATTTGACCGGCCACTTTTGCCTGTATTTCATATATAAATATACCACTACTGACAGATATTCCATGCCGGTTTTTACCATCCCATATAGCTTCGTATCTTCCCGCTGCCAGTCTTTCTTTTACCAATTCTCGAACTTCCCGGCCCAGGATATCATATATTTTTATCTGAACCAGTGACGACTGTGCCAGTTCAAACTCAATCGTGGTTGAAGGGTTGAAAGGATTAGGATAGTTTTGAGCGAGGTTAAATTTGCATACAATATCCGGATTATCATCTATCGGATTGAGGATGTCATCTTCCGGTGTCTCCAGTTTTTTATCAGTGTATATATGAAATTCTCCCGGCTCCAGCATGATTTCCTCTGTAACATTGGTGACTAAAATACTGTCCCCGCTAAAATAATCATACCAGGTTCCTGCTGAGTAAAAAAGTGGATTAATACTGTTTGTGTTTACACCAAAATTACCAATGATAATTGTTTTCAGATTAAAGTGAGCACTCCGTATCCTTTTCATCGAGGTTGCAACAGATAATTCTGTGTTAGCGGAGGGATCATGAAAAACCAGTTCAGATCTTCGCAATTTTATCAAGGCAGCGAAAGTTTTGTATAATTTTTGTCTCAGCTCATCCTGATAATAGTCCCAGCGGATCGGTTTGGGAGTCAGCCGGTCATAATTCTCACCGGAGGGATAATTAATGGAAAAATCATACCCAAGTTCACCAAACTGCCAGATCATTTTGGGTCCGGGATAAGTCAAAAAGAAAGCGGCGGCCATTTTAATTCTGTTCAATGCAATATCCACATCTTTAATGTTATAATCTCCGCTTCCATTCCCATGGGTCAGATTTCTAAACATCAGCCGCTCTTCGTCATGACTTTCCATATAGGTAACAACATGGGGATTATCCCATTCTCTGGTTTTATAGTATCCCCAGGAAAAATCTGATTTTCCGTCCTCATGATAACCCATTGTCGCTTCATTATAATTATAATTCATGTTTCCCCAGAGCATCATTCCCCGCTCATAATCTGATAGCTCTCGTTCTTCTTTGTTTGCGGCGAAATGTTCCAATATGACATAGGCTTCCGGGTTTGTCTCCCATATCTTATCAGCCATACGTTTTAAAATTGAGATCCTTGATCCATCATAACCACCATTATCAGTGTAATTTCCCCCACCAAGATAGTGATCAGTCGCATCCGTAAATCCTTTGGTCAAATCGAATCGGAATCCATCAATCTGGTATTGCTCTAGCCAGTGCCGGTTTACCCGGTCAACAAACTTCTGTGTTTCGATACTTTTATGATTAAAATCATAACCTACATTATACGGATGTCTGGCCTGATAACCGGGATAATTTGGATCAAAATCTTCATAATACCAGGGGTTTTCTGAAGAAGGCCAGCCTTTTCCTGTTGCATAAAGCCTGACCAGGGGTGATTGGCCAAAGGAATGATTTAAGACCATATCAATGATGACAGCTATATCGCGTTTATGACAGTCATCGATAAACCGTTTGAGCGAATCAGTCGGGCCATAATATTTATCCGGTGCAAAATACAACGATGGATTGTAACCCCAACTTGAATTACCTTCAAATTCATTAACCGGCATCAACTCGATCGCGTTGATTCCCAGCTCTTCAAGATAGCTGAGTGTATCGATCAGTGTTGAATAATCATGCTGCTCCAAAAAATCCCGGATGAGAAGTTCATAGATGATCAATTCATGCTGCTCCGGCAGATCCAGAGAATCACTGAATTGCCAGTCAAAAGAGGGCTGACCGGTTTGGAGTATTGCCACAGGTTTGTAGGTTTTCCCACTGGGGTACGGTTTCAATCCTGGATACAACCCTTTGTCAATGATCTCCTGATCATGCCAGGGATCCAGAACTTTCTCTGTATAAGGATCGGCGATTCGCAGGACACCATCAACCAGATATTGAAAGGCGTATTCATCCCCCGGTATCAAACCATCAATCGTTATCCACCAATGGACACTATCACTGTCCACTTCTTCCCGGTTCATATAATAAGATGTGTTTGCTTTCCAGTCATTAAAATCACCGATTACATAAACAAAACTCTTATAAGGAGCAAACAGAGATAGAGTTACCTGCGTATCACTATCATAATTGATTCCATCAATACTTCCCACCGGTCTTGCTAAATCTGTTATAGCTGGATTCACGACGATTTTAAAACTAACCGAATCGGAAAGACCGGCTGTATCTTTGCCGACAACCGTACAATGCTTTATTCCTGTGCCATAATCGGCAGCAATAAAATTATATGAAAGTGTGTCATCTGAGGTTGTGAAAATAAGATCACCGTCGATATATAAATTTAAGCTATCGGTATTGGTACCGAGTGTCACGCTGATTGCCTGTATCGTAACCGTATCACTCAATTCTGCAAAGGAGGGTAAGGCATATTCTCCCAGTTGATCATCAATTTCAGGTTCTAAGAGAACCACGTTCATGCCCGGTTCATACAGATCATAATAAATATTAGCACCACCAACATCCCGGCCGGTGACCGATCCGTTTGAGTTTCTGAAGACAAATGCCAGTTGAAAAATTTCTTCGTTAAGATCAGACATCGAATAGTAATCGCGGGGGAAACCTATTACCAGGCGATAGAGATCCGTATCTACCCGTGTTAATTGTGCCTGAGGTTTATTTTCAGTCCAGGTGGCAATAGTATGTTTCCAGTCTGAAGAACTTTGGCTGTAATTTGTTATGACACCTGTATGGGCATAAACATCATTCCCGGCATAACCCATTAATCCCTGATTACCTTCCGTTGCATCATAATAAATTATAATGGAATCGTTTTCTGTCGGGAATGTCGGCTCAGAGGTAATTATTTGCGCGGATAAAATTGATGTGGTGATTAATAAAAATAAAACAGATAAGGATCGCATTTAAATCCTCTCTAACCCTGGCCTTAAGGCCAGGGCTCGCTGCATTAATGCCGGGGCTTATGAACCATCCGGTTTTAAAAGAAAAAATCCATAGGGTGAAATTTTAAATTCTTCTAATTCAGACCTTCTGATCTTTTTTCCCGAGATTAAGTCCTCAAATTGTTGAATGTTGTGATAGGAATCAGATAGTTCAATTTTTACCTTTAACTGTTGTTGGCTGAAATTCAGAACAGCCAGGATTCTTGAATCCTTTTCCCTCTTTTCAAGAGTAACTATCTGATCAGGTTTATCGTTCCCGATCGGATGTAATTCACGGGATGAAAAGGCGGGATATTTTTGTCGTAATTTTATCAGGTTCTTGTAAAATCCAAATATTTTTTCGTCAGACTGATCCCAGTCTATCGGATCTTTTTCAAATAGTAAAGGCGCTTTTTTGAGACCAATTTCCTGGCCACAATAAATAAGGGGTAGACCGTAAAGCATAAAATTAAATACCACAAAAGGATAGAAACTATCCGAACCAAATTTTTCTCGTGTCCGTTCAAAATCATGATTTTCAGTAAAACGCAAAGGCAGAGCATTTCTGGGATAATTGGCCTCTTTTTCCATTACCCAGGTGATCGCATCACCGGCCGGTCTTTTTCCCTCGTAAATATCCTGCAAAACAAAATGAGTGCTCCAGTCATAGGAGGCATGAAAAGCATTCTGGTGCAGATTGGCGCTTTCCCATTCCGCTAATAAAAAAATGTCTTTTTTAATTTTTTGCAGATCGGTGTAAACCGCCTCCCAGAAATCCAGGGGAACAAGTCCGGCTACATCACAGCGATAACCATCAATATCAAATTCATTCACCCAGTATCGGATCACCTCCCCCATTTGAGTTCTCAAATCCCGGTTGCTATAATCCAGATCAATAACATCGGTCCAATCTGATATTTTTCTTGTGAGAGCTTCATTATCATCACGCAGAAAATATTCCGGATAATCCTGTCCCCAGATACTATTCACCGCCATGTGATTGGCAACCAGATCGAGGATCAGTCGCATACCATCTCGATGTACTGCTTCCACCAGGTTTTTAAGATCATCCCTGGTACCATATGTCGGATCAATCGCCGTATAATCCCGAATGGCATAGGGACTTCCCAGTGATCCTTTTCGTTCTTTTATTCCTATCGGATAGATGGGCATCAGCCAGATTGCTTTAACACCGAGATCTTTGAGATAGGGAAGTTTATCCTGTACCTTTTTAAATGTACCCTGAGGAGAAAAATTTCTCACAAAAATCTCATAAACCGGTCCTTCATGCACCCAGGCAGGTTCTTTCAAACCGGTTAAGTGACCTTTATTCTGGTCTTCCTTCTCTAATCCAAAAAGAGGATGATCTTCTAGTATTTTTTCTAAAAATTGATTAAACATTAAAACTTTATATTTGGAAATTTTTCTTTTAATAATTTTCCCAGATCGTCTGTTTCGTTGTTCTGCATAGTTGTGACTGTTTCGCTGACATCAGTTTCAAGCCTGATCCCATAAATCGTAATATCGAGAATGATATGACTCAGGGCGATATCAATCAGCGCCCGGTTTTTGGTCCAGACCGTTTTTTTATGTTCATCTCGTGAAGCTTCGCCCATGACCAATTCATTTTTATCGGAGATAACGATAATTTTATGACCCCAGATTTTTTCAAGATCTTTTTCTGCCAGATTATAACAATATGTTTTTGCTCCCTCAATTGGAATATCAGTAAAGGAATAAATAATCACTTCCACACCTCTGGCAATGGCCTCTTCTAAATCTGATTTAAATAATTTAAATTCTGTTTTCCAGTTGGAGATATAAATACTCTTCTCTGCCTTTTCAATGAGTTCTCTGACTTTTATAATTAGATTATCGTAACCGACAATGTTCCAGAGATGATCGGGAATTATTTTGCTTTCAAAATCTTTTAATTGTTCCCTAGCCTTTTCAATTTTGTCGTGAAATTGTCTTTCAAGATATTCAAGGAGTTGATCCGGAGGTAGGGGCACATACTTCTCCGGCTCAGAGGAGTAGGCATTTACTGCTCCCATCTGTTCCAGTTTCTGAATAGCATTATAGATCGCTGATCTTGGTACGCCTGAGTTCTTACCCAGTTCATAGCGGGTTACCGGATTATTTTCCAGCAAGGAAACATAGGCCATTGCTTCATAAGATGTAAATCCAAGATCCTGAACTTTCTGTTTGATCGTGTCAAATTTTGTCAACTCGTCTCCTGTGTTTCTTTGAAATCACATACATAAAATTTATTATGGGCAATCCCGCATTATTACTGTGTCTTTCTCAAAAATTGTCATTCCCGCCCCGCATCAAGTGCGGGATAAACTCCAGCGGGAATGGCGGTGAAAAAGAAATGAACAATATGTGCATTGTCATCCCCGCGCAAGCGGGGATCCATGATAATATGCCTATTTTCTGGAATCCTATTGGAGTTTACCTCTTTGGATTCCCGCTTTCGCGGGAATGACAAAAGGGGCGGGGTGACATCTCGCATCACGTATCCCGAATCTCGTATCCAGCATCCAGTATCTGATCAATCGATTTCAACCTCCGTCGACAGATGACGGAACCAGTTGAAATAAAGTCCAATCGACAGTATCGCCAGGATTATCACCAACACGCCAAACTGCGTCCAGCTCTTCATGATAAACGCCATACCGGTTAAAAACAGAACCACCTGCCAGGGTACGGCAAAAAAAGTGGAAAGAATATCACGGCGATTTTCAGTGTTTATCTTTTCGATTACTTCGGTTCCTAATTTTTTACGAACCGGACCCCAAAATCCGAAGGGACGGGTTCTTTTATAAAACTCGAAAAGCACACTATCTTCGGTCGGTTTTGAAGAATAAGTACCGATAAGCATACCGACCAGTGAAGAAACGGTTGCGATAATAAAAGCATAATATTCCGGAATATCCGGCAGAAATATCCGCTGAAGCACGGCCGCTATCATCCCGAATGCGGTTCCCAGAGCAAATCCATTACCATTCATCCGCCACCAGTACCAGCGCGTAAGGGTGGGGATTAATAAACCGGCTCCCAGGCTGGAAGTGATCCACCCCCAGATCTCATTGATATTGGTTATGACCAACATAAACCCCAGGCCTAGAATAACGATGATGACCGAGGACCAGCGGCTATGTCGCATCAGTAGTTTTTCATTTGCCCCCGGATTAATGTAGGTCTGATAGATATCTTTTACCCAGTATGCAGCGCCGGCATTGACGGTTGAGTCAAACGTGGACATCGCCGCCGCCATCAAACCGGCAACCAAAATTCCTTTTAAACCAATCGGTACCAGCTGATTGATGACCACCGGAAGAACCGTTTCCGGGTCTTTGATCACACCCTCAGTCGTGCCAAGTACAATCCCCATAATCGCGATGGCAGCAATAAACGGCCAGCGGAAAGCAAGTAAAACAGTCCAGAAGAGCGACAGCAGACCTGATTCACGGTCACTGCGGGAAGCAAAGAAGCGTTGGATCATATACTGACTGGTACCACCGGCACCTTCGATCGTCACTTTGATCAGATAAAAAAGTATGGCAATTCCAAACAGATTATAGATGGAATAGGCAGAAGCTTCGGGCAAATCCAGGGTCCAATTGGGAATCATACTGGTCCAGGCATCACGTGTGGTCTCCAGGGCCATAAAACCACCTTCCCTCAGGGGAACAGAGACCTGGAAAGTTTCCGGTAGATTGAAATAAAAAAATGAGAGGGCACAGATAGAAATAATCGTACCAAAAATCAGAATTCCCTGAAAAACATCGGTCCAGACCACACCATATAAACCACTGGCCACCGTATAAATCATAGCCAGAACAATCATTAAGGTCGCCGCCCAGAATTGAGAGGAGAAACCCCAAAAGGATGGGATCCCCAAAAATTCAGCGACAAATTTACCGGATCCTACCGCAAAATAGGTTACCATGGCAATCGTCATGATAATTATAGAGAATGCAGCGATCAGACGGGCGATATCTCCCTGCTTGCCTTTACCAAACCGGAAGTGCATCCATTCCGCCAGAGTCATGACCAGGGCCCGGCGATTCCATTTACCCTGGAAGATCATCAGAAATGCCATAATAAGGGTAACCCCTCCACGGATCTCAATAAAAAAACCGCTTGCGCCCAGGGCAAATATAAAGGCGGTATTGATCATTGTTCCACTGATATCCAGGTTGGATGACATACCGGAAGCACCCAAAGCCCACCACGGTATACCACGTTTGCCTAAAAAATATGAATTGATTCCTTCGGATGCTTTGCGCTGAAAATACAAACCTACCGCAATCATCCCGATTAAGTACGCAATGACGATGCCGTAATCTAACCCACTCATGCCTGACCTCTTATTTTATAATGTCATTCCTGCGGAAGCAGGAATCTATAAAATTGCAATTTAATTAACAAAAATTAATTGATCCCTGCATTCGCAGGGATGACAATGGGTATCCAAATCTTGGATTCCCGCTTAAGTTCACCCCATGGATTCCCGCTTCCGCGGGAATGACAAAAGGGGCGGAAATGACAATACGAAATAAAATGCCGACTCTTAAAAAGAGAGTCGGCATCTTATAACTAGCTATCTCTGATCCATCTCTGTTACTTCAACATAACCATTTTACGAACAGCCACATGCTTTTCTGTTTCCAGCCTGAAGAAGTAAACACCTGTAGCAACCAGACCACCACTAACATCTTTTCCACTCCAGGTCATGATATGCTGACCTGCTTTTAAGTTGCCATCATAAACTGTGGCAACTTTCTGTCCAAGAACATTATAAATATTCAATTTGACAACGCCTGCTTCAGGCAGATCAAATTTCAGATTTGTGCTTGGGTTAAATGGATTCGGATAGTTTTTGTAGAGTTTGAATCTATTCGGTGTAACTTCTGCCAGATCGCCAATGCTTGTTGCCAGATAGTCATCATAAGATTGATAAGGATTGGTTTCCTGATCTTCTTTAATTTCCGTATCTGTCCAGGTATCCACCGGCATTGGCCATGGATTAACCGGGAAATTTCTGGCCTCATCCTGTCCGGCATAACGGACACGATAGGCAAAATTAGCATAACCACCTGGCTCGAGCACCCGAGCACCCGCACTTTTATCATCATAACCATAGCGGTATTCAAAGCCATTAAAAGAAGGTTCCGTAACTGTTAGGGTACCGGTGAAAATACTGTCTCCATCCAGATCTTCCAGTAAAAGAACTTTCATATCATTATCCCAAGTACCCGGCCAACCCTGGCTAAAAGCAAATAACGGTTGTTCACTGACCCACCAAAGCGAATCTTCAGCCGGATTAAACGGATCTACCTCTAGCATAGCCGGTCGCATATCTACACTAAAAGTAACTTGTAAATTATCGCCTCCGTTAAGGACATAATCGGTCTGGACATCATCGTACATAGTCTCATAGACCTGAGTCTCAGTTCCCTCAAAGCCAACCATCCGATTACCACCACCATGTGTCAGCGGTCTTTCCCAGCCATCTGTCCAGATAGTTAAAGTATCTCCTAGATTCACTAAAAATTTAAAATTCTGAATTTCCTCAACCGGTGTTTTTTCGAAGGTGATCTGTAAAAACCATATATTCGGATCCCCAAAATCCTGCTCCATTTCTGATTTTGTCGGATCGCTATCACTCCAACCATTAAAATCACCCATTAATTTTACGGAATCATTTATAGCATCATAGAGCCCCAGCTCGGCAAGAACAGACATATCGACAGTAAACTCAATTTTACCATCTTTAATCTCTGAAACGATCGTATCATTGTCAAAAAATACCGTTGCCAGTACCGTATCTTCGCCACCAGCGCTGAATTGACGGTTGTCTGTTTCCCATCCGGTATCCTCGGCACTTTTTCCGATCTTGAATTTATATTCATAGTCCACATTGGCCAGCATTTTTACAGTCGAAGTAAAAACACTGTCAGTGGCGACAATCATCGAATCGGAAAGTTCCGGCGTCCAGTCGGAACCCTGCCAGGTTCCGGCGACAACAACGGCTTCTACTGCAGGATCAAATAAGCCTTCGAGAATTTTAACGCTCATATCAACGTTAAAGGTGACGGCAACCGTATCAGGAACAAAATCGGGATCATAAGGTTCGTCGTTGTAATAAACAGGCCAGATCGCCGTATCATTTGCAGCAACAGATACCGAGCGGTTGTTTGTCTCGTCATTTCCCCAGGCAGTGCCAATTAAAAACTTGTAGTCATAGGAAGTACTGGGATCAACTTCGTAGGTTACCTGGTAAACCAGATTTTCACCACCACCGACAAGAAAGTCAACCATATCAGGCGCATTTTCAGGACTCCAGCCTTGCATAGCACCCGCACAGCGGACGACTTGTGTATTGGGATCAAAAGCACCTATCTGGCGCTGACGGGACATATCAACGGTCAACATAAGAATCACACTATCTTGTGGAGCTACCGGGAAATCAACCTCTGAGACATTACTATAAAAAACAGGATCAAGTGTTTCTGTAGCACTCACCGTAATCGCTCTGTTATCAGCAAGAGTTTCATCATTACCCCAGGCATCACCAATCAGGTACTTATACACATAATCGCCGGCAGCAACATTTAAGGTTGTGGCAAAAATACCATCCCCATCGGGATCTTCCAGGATTGGTGCTTCTGCCGGATTCCACTCCGGATCAGTAATAGTACCGGTCATACGCACTTCCTGCCGAAGCGAATCAAATTCACCGGTAACCATTTTGACATTCATGTCGACCTGAAAGGTGACATCGAATGTCTGTGCGTTTAGGAAAGTAAAACTTCCAAAAAGCAGAATTATGAATAATATTGATAGTTTATTCATAAAAATATCCTCCTGAGTTAAATGTTAGGTTAATTTAAAATTTTTCTTTTAATATTGTTTATAATACCTCCTTTCAGATTAAAAGGTTATAGAGTTCTGCAAAATGACGGTTTTTGTCATTCCGGGCTTGACCCGGAATCCAGAAGACTCTTTATTTTCAATGGATTCCTCCCGCAGGTGCGGGACGGGAATGACAATGAGGCAAAAAGCCTTATTTTGCAGAAGTCTAATTAAAATGTTAGAAAAAAGCCAAATGTATGAACATCTCCTAAATGTTGAAAATTTTGAAATGAATAATCGATAGCAATATCCATAAAATCGAGACTGGTATAATTGAATCCCGCCCCAAGGGCAAAAGTCTCCTCTGCATTTTTCATAAATAGTGTCTTATAACCACCTCGCAGAAAAACCATTTCCTCAAACAAGGCAACTTCGCCTCCCACATTGACAAATTCGGTATTATCATTTGGATGGGCCGCATCAACCGCCAGTGTAAAACGCTGACCTTCCGCAAAAAGTAAGTCTTTAGAAAAACCGATTTGTAAGCGAAGGGGTAATTCAAACTGATCTGTCGAATATCTGGCATCCAGTTTATCATTATTTCCCGCGACCGTTGGATCCGGATCATGTTGCACAATCAGATCAGAACCGCTCATTTGTAATTTTGTTCCAAAATTGGTAATACTGGTCGAAAAATTTATTCCCCAGAAAGGTGTGGTAAACAAGGTACCGATATCCAGGGCGAAACTTGAGGCGCTGGAATTTGAGATGTCCTGACGTACATATTTCGCATTAATCCCGATCATAAAATTTTCATAGAGCATGCGGGCATAGGTTAAACCAAAGGCATAATCACCTGCTGAGAATTTATCCCCTGTACCCTCCGGATTTTGTTCCGTTGTAACCAGCATATCATCCATCGTAAGTGCCGTTATATTCACACCAAATGTACCGATGCTCCCGCCCGGAATTGTTACACCTATATAGTTAACCTTCACATCGGCAATCCAGTTCGATTGCGTAAAAACCACCTGATATTTATTGATCAGGGCGATACCGGAGGGATTCCAGTACATCGCTGTCGCATCATCGGCGACGGACGTAAATGCCCCTCCCATCGCGATCGCTCTGGGACCAACCCCAATACTTAAAAATTTAGCAGCGGTAGTCCCGGTTTTTGTTACCTCGCCGGCAGAAACAACTGAACCGGTCAGGAAAAGCAAGGTAAATATCCAAATAAGACCTTTTTGTATTGACACGATGTGCTCCTTGCGATTCATTATAATTTATGTTTACGCTTATTTAATCACGGCAAATTTACCGATATGTTCACCTACATCCGGAGCATCAATATGATAAATATATACCCCGAATGATATCGACAGGCCGTCTTTTGTCAGCATATCCCAATGCGCCGCGCCATCATTAAGATCACTTTCATGCTCTATTGTATCTACCAGCTCACCATTAATGGTAAAGATACGTATGGTGCATTTCCTGGGTAAATGAGTAAAATGCAGTTCCCTCGGTCCTCGGCCACTGTTATAGGGATTTGCCGGTTCCCAGGCCGCTGTAGCAACATAAGGATTGGGGACTACTTTAATGCTATCCATTTGTGTTGCAGCCATTGCTGTATTTACTTCCGCACCGGAGGCGACAAATTTGAAAAGATCGGAAGAGAGGAACGGTTTTTTCAAAAATACAACCGCTTCATCTCCGGTCGTCGGAATTCTAAATCCTACGGTGCTTGTTGTATCAGGTTCTGCCGATAGATAAAAGGTCCAGGTATAAATCAGCGAATCCTCCTGGTTCGGTTCCAGAAATACAATTCTGTCCTTAAAAGCACCTCTCGCTGAAAGCATTCCCGGGCCACCATACGTCGTATCCACCTCCACAAATCCAAAATCTATGTATCTGCCCTCGCTAATATTATAAACAGTAAAATTCACCGGCTGGGAAGGATATGTGCTTCTACCAATCTCAATTAATGTTGAAGTATCGATACCAACCTCATCAAAGACGAGCTGATAATCATTGGGCCTTGCTTCTCCAACGATGCCACCGCGGGCAACAAACTTTTCAAAAACAAATTGCGGTGGTTCGGTAGAATTCCAACCGGATGTTTCTTTGTCTATTTCAACAAAGGCTTCATTCACAAATTGCAATCGAAATCCATCTATAAGCGGCTGTTCAAAATCCGGATCAGTGATATTGGGAAAAATATCCCGACTCTTATTTATCAGGGTATCTCCTGTAGTAGAATCAACCAGTGTGTAATTGAGGGTGCTCAGGGTATCACTATCCGTCCCCTCTCTTAAGGTATCCTCGAAGGTGATATGATAGACATGGCCGTCCTTTATCTCATTAAAATCGATAATATCATAAAAGATCTGTCCGGTGGTGGTACCCCGTACCAGGTCAATTTCGCCAAGTGTTGCCGGTACGTGACCGGCTACCGGTGCTTCCGGCGTTACCCGGGCAACATTTTGCCCTAGAAAAACTTCCCCATCGGCCTGCAGGGAAATACGAATCGGACATTCTGTCGGGATAATCTGCCCTGCCGGAAAACCGAAATCATAGGATGTGATTGCATAATAGTAGGTAAAGCCGTTTTTCACATTGTTATCCACCCATGAATGTCTGAGACCGGAATTTTCTCCCAGATAAAAACGGGCGCCTTCTAAACCGACTGGATCCAATCCAAAATAGTTATCAACCAAATCAAACTGGGCAACAGGGGATTTAAATATTAGGACACCATAGGCATCGGTAACATTCAAGGGATCTTCAAAAGCCGGATCGGTTGCCCGGTAGATACGATATCCCTCAAAATCGTTACCATTCCCGCCAATATTTGCGATATAGTCATCAAAAGAGCTCTCGGCAAGATCATCCCAATATAGGGTTACCTTATTATCACCGGCAACCGCTGTCATGGTTGGGATCAGCGGGGCGTTTGCGAACTGATAATCATTTAAATAAGTTTCCAATGCTCTTTTTCGCTTATCAAGCACGTTTTTCTTCCGGATCAAACCCTCATCATCAGGAACCGGACCATTACCGAGGATGATCGCCAGGGCAATCGGTTCTACCTGCCCTGCTCTTAAAGGAAAAAAACTTGAGCTGACAAAAAGGTCATATTCGCCCGCTATTACTTCCTGGGGATCATAAAATCTACCCGGGGTTAAAAAGTTACGCCACATTTGTCCATCGTTGTTAATATTCAGCCCACCGGCTGCCAGATAATCGGCATTGGTAATACCAATCTGGTCTGTTTCGGATACGTCAGTTACATCGACGTTGGGTTCACCGGGAAAATTTGTCCCGGCACCGCTGGTAGGAACACCATCACCCTCACCGGGATCACCTGTATCTGCCACACCATCCAGACCGACATCATCGGTGAATACATTCCAGTCTTCATCATTATCAATACAATCATTCCGTGCTTCATCGATCATCTCATCGATACGCTCGTCAATACCCTCATCGATTGCTCCGTTCCCATCATTATCAATACCATCGGCATATTTTTTACCCAGATCCTCCGCTTTCAGATCATATAAGATAACACCAGTACCGGCAACGACATAGCGGTTATAATCATCTGAAGCAGCCTGATCGATCATTGCCTGGGTAACCACCGGGCTTCCTATTTCGCCGTTATCGTTGTTATCGATATGATCCTTAAAGGCTTTTCCTTCATCACCGGTCTCGACCATTAGCAGATGAATAACGCCATTCTGGACCGGATCATTTTCCGGATTTGGCGGCCAGCGTTTCCAGATGTCATTTTGTACATGATCGATCATCTCGGTCGTAACTACCGGGCTTCCTTCTTCACCATTATCATTATCATCCATATAATCCGCATACCCCACACCCGTTTGAACACCAAAAGGAATATGGGTTTGGTTTTCATCAATCAAACCATTACCATTATCATCAATAAGATTTGTCGGATCTTCTCCGGCAATCATTTCCTCAGATATAACTTTCCCGATTAAAACAGGATCACTTTCAATATCGATCGGTGGTAAAAATTCTTCACCGTCACCATCATTATCTATTCGGTCGATAGCATTTCCCGGTGTTTCCAAAAAGGCAACGCCGACGATACCGACCGGATCCGATCCAAATTCAGGTGCTTTGTGATCCTGATCCCGGCTCCAGGCAATATCCTCAAAAAGATCGAACTCAGAAATATCGTCCTGTGAGTCGCCATTCCCACCGACAAAGTCCGCATGCCAGATGGTTACACCTACTTTTTCGATATCTTTGGTACCATCATTTTTAACAAAATGCAGCAGGTAGACAACGTCTTCGACCAGAACCTGTGACCAGGCCAGAGCACGTACATCAAGAATTATTCCCAATCCTTTACGGGTAAGATCTGTTGTATCGGGAAAATAGAAATCATAGCGGTCATAGTTATCATCACCTGCCCGGTAATAGATTTCCTGATCAGCGTTAAAAATATCCTTGCCAAAATAACCGTTCCACTTTCCCGCCCAACCCGGATCAACCGGATCACCTGCTTTATCCGGCCAGTAGGCAGGCCAGGTTTGCTTTTCAACGCTATTGGCTATAGTCTGCTCATCAAGAGGCAGACTTTCACTAAAATAACCGGGTACCGGTTCAAAATTCCAGCTGGCACCGGCCTGAGATTCACGATAATTACAGACATCAATAATCCGTTGTATATCATCGTTATCATCCCTTACTTCCCCACCAACAAAAATACCGGTCAGAGCCAGATATACTTTTCCGGTATTCTTCGGCCACTCATAGGGTGTCTGCACGTTGATCGGAAATTCTCCACCTTCCCGGCCGGTCTGACCATGATTAAAGATGGATGTACGGATCTTATTGCCCTCCATCTGTGCCTGGCGTCTTTTGGAAGCATCAGCCCGCTCTGTACTGGGAATATGCTGTTGCTGCGCTGATAATCCGGCTATCAGAGAAAAAATTAATATTAAAATCAAAAGATTTAATGTGCGAATTTTCATGGAGATAACTCCTGTTTAATGATTTCTAAAACAGCCATTCAAGTCCTAATTGAATTCTTCGTGGGGCAATGTAATGCCATGGATAGACAAGATAATCCTTATAGGAATGGCCCCGACGTTCATCTTCTTTTTTGTTTCGATATTCGACGGTAAAATCTGCCTTCCCGGTATCGGTGAATACATCGTTTACAACTTTTGAATCAAGTAAATTAAATACTTTAAGAAAGGCTTTTAATCGAAAATCTGAAATGTGAAAAAGTTTAAACAAATTCAGATCAAGAATGAACTTCTCCGGACGCCGGCCGCTGTTTTTTTGCGGAGCCGAACTGATACCGCGATCGGAAGAGTATTGTGTTATCTGTGGTGTAAAGGGAAGACCGGTTCCATAACGGGCCAAAAAGGTTGTTCCCCAGGATGGGCCGCCGACATTAAAAGAAAAGTTCAACAGATGGGTCTGATCCCACTCCATGGGCAGGAGAAACAATGTCGGTTCATTGTTGCCTCGCGCATTATTGAATTCTTCTTCCGGAGATGAATTGCTTCCTTCCGCCACCTGGAATGTATAGTTCATATTAAAGCCATAATAATCGCTGAATCTCTTTTTAAAAGTAAGGGTAATACCCTTTACATTCGAATAATCTCTGTTTACATACATCGCATATTGTACCAGATTTGCTGTGCTGAAGTGTGCCGAGGTCACCCAATCCCGTACATCACGATAAAATCCGGTGAGATCAACCAGAAACAGGCTGCCGAATTCCTGTTTTAAACCGATCTCGTACATGACGGTTTTTTGCAGCTCCAGATCCGGATTACCATATACGTCTCCGGGACTACCGGTTTCCGGTACTTTATAATCACTGCGGTTAAACAGAAATTGAAAAGAAGGAATCTGTATAAAATGACCGTAGGAAAAGTGGATAACTCCAGTGGCACTGATTGGATAAGCAATACCAAAGCGGGGGCTGAGATGCATTTTGGGTGTGGATTCTTTTCGATAGAATGGTCTTCTTTCTTCCACCGACAATGAATCCATGCCCGGTCTCAGCGGAATTAAAATATTAGGATCTCTGGTATCGACCAGCACATCACTATTGGAATCAAAATAGTCAAAACGCAGACCAATATTTATGATCACTTCTTCAAATTCAATTTTATCCTGGAAATAAGCAGCAAATTGGTAGGGTTTTCTCTCAAATTTGTTCCGGTTGGTTGCTGTTTCCTTCGGGATGTCGGGGATAAAAGGTGTACCTGGTACATGGTCTTGCGTTTCCTGCAGATAATAATCATCCAGGGATAAGGTGTGGTTTTTACCCTGCAATCCCAGTTTGATCAAATGTCTGCGAGAGACCTGGCTTGTGAAATCAATATCGCCGGAAAAAGTCTGGGTTCGCCTCTCGAACTGATGCAAATTATTTCCTTTCTGACGCCACATCAGATCGAGCGGTTGTATCAGAGAATCCGGATGAACATATCTTGAATCCTTTGTATCTTCATAAAGATACTCATCAAAAAATTTATCAAATCCGGCGACCATCACTTTATAGAAGCTGGTTGCGGACACGGTATGCGTCAGCGAGATATTGCCTGAATAGCTGGTGGAAAATTTGTTAACATTTCCATCAGGATTCCTTTTATATTCATGTTCATAATCCTGGAAATCCCTCTTACTGCCCAGGCCTTCGACCAGTAACTTTATTTGGGGAGAGATATACCAGGCCAGTTTTGCCTGGGCCAGTATCCTCTCATTCCAGTTCATCGCTACCGCACTGCTGCTGTCTCCTATTGAACCGTCGGGCTTATAATAATCATAGCCATATAACCAGCCATCCGTATAAAAATACCTGCCCATGATAAAGAATGTTAATTTATCATTGGTGAAAGGTATCGGTCCGCTGAGGCTGGCCTGGATGTTTGCGGTCGGATTAAATTTATCCACGTTTGTAAAAATATCCGTCTTGTCACTGACATAATTTTCTCCGTAGGCCATGACAGATCCATGAAAATCCTTAGATCCTTCTTTGGTCACCACATTAATGACACCGGACATCGCGTTACCGTATTCCGCATTGAAAGTTCCGCTGATAACCTGCAGTTCCTGGATGGAAGAATTGTCTATCTCTATACCAACCGAGTTGTCGTAGACATCGGTAATTGAAACGCCGTTGACCTGATAGGAAATTTCTTCGGTCCGGCCGCCACGAATGTGGATGCCGCCATCGGTGCCCTTGGTAACACCGGCCTGCAGCTGGATAACCTCATCAATCTCATTGACCGGTAAAACTTCAATCTCTTCTGAAGAAACCATGGCCTGAGAGGAAGTTATATCCTTCTGCAAAAGAGGCCGTTTTCCCTCAACGACAATCACTTCTTCCAATTCCAGGGTTTGGGCCGATAGTTCGAAATTTTCCATTGTGGTAAGATCAATGGAAACGGAAATCCCGGTCCGTTTTTGAACCTGATATCCGATATAATCCGCCACCAGTGTATATTTGCCCGGAGATACGTTGAGGATAACATAGTAGCCTTCCAGGTCGGTGGTGGCCCCCTGGCTGGTTCCCTCCAGATAAACATTTACACCGATCAGGGCTTCTTCCGTACCGGAATCAATAATCCTGCCAACAATTTTCCCCGTTGTACCGGCCAGCAGACTGTTGGTCAGCAATAAGATGCTACATAAAACTGTAACAATTCTAAAAACCTTCATAAATCACCTCTACCTTTCCTGATTGTTAAAAGGTGAAATATACTTATGTCATTCCCGCTTTCGCGGGAATGACAGTAGGCAGCCGTGTGCATACCGAATTTCAATTATTATTGATATATCGGAACATTTGCTACCATTTCCTCGTCGATCGAAATCGTGTATTTACTTCTTAAATCATCAAGATAATTCCGAATATTCCTGGATTTCACTTCATGTTTCAGGGTCTCTTGTATGCCTTCCCGCACTTCTTCAAAGGCCAGTTGTCGTTCTTTTTCCTTCTCGATTACCCGGGCAATCATATAAAAATTATTGATCTTCAAGGGACCGATAACTTGATTAACAGGGGCATTCGCAAAGGTATCTTTAAAATCGCCAAATCTTGACAGTGGTACAAACCCGAGAATTCCCCCGGTTTTTTTTACATCTTTTCGCAGTGAATATTTTTTGGCCAGAGCGGTAAAATCAGTACCTTTATTTATTTTGTCTATAATCTCATTCGCATCGGCTTCTGACATGACCAGAATATCCTGTACCTTCAGATGTTCTTCCCGGATAAACTCCTTTTTATGTTGTTCATAGTAGTCAAGAATCTCAGCCTCGGGAATTTTCGTCGCCTCAACAATTTGTCGATATTTAAATTCAATCAGGTTTACCACTACCCAGTTTTCATATTTTTTCAGAAACCGGTCTTCTTCATCATAATCATTATCCAGAGCGTCTTTGATCAATTCCCGCTGGACAACGATGCCTCTTAAAGCGGCCTGTAAATGCTCAACCGATCTTATCCGGCTGCGGTTAGATGCCGGCAGTTTCCGGATCTCTTCTACCGCATGATCGATGGTCATCGAACCGGCAGTGCTGACCAGGACTGTTTTTCCGGATGGGATATCATCTTTTATAGTATCTCCCTCGATAATCCTTCTGCCCAGTTCACCGGAAAACATCTCAACCATTTCTTTTAACGCCGCTTCTTCGAACCTGATATTAAGCTCCTCTGAGAGTGAAGCCGTTATTTCTCTTGTCATCTGACTGCTTTTCCGAATGCGTACCAGCCGTTCCAGGGTTGCTTTTTTCCGGTTGAATTCATCTTCCGTAAGAATAGGATTCCGGAAACGGTCTTCCACTTTGATGATACTGTAACCACAGGCGGTACGAACCGGTTTTGAAATCTCGCCAATTTTTAGCGTAAAAGCTGCTTCCTCAAAATCCGGATCCATATCACCCCAACCGAAATATCCTAAATAACCACCATTATTGGCCAGTTTTTCATCCTCAAAAACCAATGGAGCCAGTTGATAAAAAGAAAATCCTTCCATCAGTTGAGTATACAGACGGTCTGCCTCCACCTTGTTCCTGGCATAAAGATGACGGGCACTTATCTGTTCATTGACCCTGGCAAATTCCTGCCGTAACTCTTCCTCATAAACCTGAATTTTTTGATAAACCTCTTTTTCTTTATAAAAGGCGAGCAGAACCTCTTTCCATATTTGCTCTTTTTTATTTATAAATTCATGATCCTGCAGAATCCGGTCGTTATCATCGATTTTTGTTAAGAGAATCTCGTTCACCATGTTTTCAATCATTTGCCGGCGGGCCAGGATATTGTCTTCCACACCGGTCGAGAAGAGAAAATTACTGTACCTGTCCACATAGTCCGATTCACTGATTGTGTATTGATCAACTTTGGCAACAACTGATTGATTTGTATCCGTGGTGTTACATTGCCAAAAAAGTGATAATAATGCTGTAAGGGTCGATACATAAACAACCGCTCGCAGTTTTGTCATTCCCGTCCCTTTTGTCATTCCTACCACCACTGTCATTCCCGCGGAAGCGGGAATCCATTGATGAATATGGTACAAAATATAATTCCTAATCCTTGTCATTCCCGCCGATACTGTAACCCCTGACGATATTGTCATCCCTGCCCCTTTTGTCATTCCCGTCCCGCATCTGCGGGAGGAATCTCAAAGGGGTAAACCCCAGCAGGGATCCTTGCCTATTGTCGTTCCCAGCAACACTGTCATCCCTGCCGATACTGTCATTCCTGCGAAGGCAGGAATCCATTAGCAATCCTCCACAGAAATCCATGGATTCCCGCTTTCGCGGGAATGACAAAACGGACAGGATCGCCCTAAGATTGAGGGATCAATACCGCTCCACCCTTTTGTGTTATTGGAATATCCAGGGTTCCCTCACTCACTTGAAAAACTTCCCCACTCAAAAGGTCTTTATATGTCGCTGCTGTCAGATTAGACTCTGACGACAGCCTGACTTCCTGTCTTTTATCCGAATTGTTAAAAACCAGAAAGCAATGATCATTATTAAGGTTCCGTCGAATCGCTACCACATCTTTTTCATTATCTGTAATTACAAAATTCCAGTCACCCTCGCTCAGTATATCATGGTCTTTTCGCAACCGGATCAGTTTTTTATAATAATCATAAAGACTCTGGTCGAAGAATACGGGATCGGATGGTCTTGTTCTGCCGAGTGGATGGCTGGTTTCATTTTCATATTCCATATCGGACCAGACCATCGGTTTACGCTCACAGGGATCGTCAGCACCCCACATCCCCGTTTCGCCACCGTAATAAATCATCGGTGCCCCGGGTTGGGTCATCTGGAACAATACAATCAGTCTGAGCACCTGCATTTCATCTTCCCGCGGCTTGCGTACATCATAGCCTTCATCCTTGTAGGAGATATGTTTATCATAAAAAAAGTCGGGATTTACGACATTGGAGGCCAGGCGGTCCGTATCATGGGAATCCATTAAATTCAGAAGCACATAATTGTTGTCTTCAGGAATGGTTGACCAGATCCGGCGCAGATAATCGGCAAATTCACTGGCACTGCGTCTGGTTTTTTTATCGATAAAAAAACTGGCCACGGCATGGGACCAGCGGTAATTCATGGTGCCGTCAAACTGATCACCCTGCAGCCAGGGGGACGGATCCATCAGGATTTCATTCTGCCAGTCATCCCAGAAAAGTTCGGCGGTGATATAAGCCCGGGGATTGATCGATTTGACATGGGTTCTGAACTCTCTCCAGAAAGGATGGCCAACCATTTCTACCACATCCAGACGCCAGCCATCAATACCATCAGAAGGATCCCCGTCACCGTTCGGATCCATCCAGCGTTTGACCGCGGCAAAGATATGTTCTTTTGGCCCGCTGACGATACCGGTAGAATCTTCCCGTATTACCGGTAATTCGCGAACCCCAAACCATCCTTCATAGTCGAATTCATCTTTTTCCGTAGCCGGATCATCATATTGTTTAATCACAAACCAGTCTTTATAGGGAGACTTTTCACCATTTTCGTGTACATCTTTAAAGGCCCAGAAAGTCATCCCGACATGATTAAATACACCATCGATAATTACTTTGATGTT
>JAGLYF010000086.1 GCA_023132435.1 Calditrichia bacterium
GATAAATCTAAAATTCATGAATTATCCAGACTAAATAAAATCATAGCACCCGGTATCTGGATATAATCTCCCGCATATATGCTTTCTCATCCTCTTTAAAAAAACCAAGCAGAGAGAGCAGAACCGGCAGTCCGATGATTAACAACAAACGGATTATAATATTCAGATCCAGATAGTAATAGAGAATTAAAGCAATGGTTAAATAACTTATGATCCAAAAAATACGACCATATTCATATGAGATGTGATATAGTCTTTGATTAGCAATATAGATAGAAACCATCATCACAAAGTATGCTAACAGGGTGGCAAGAGCAGCACCCATCATGCCATAAGCCGGCATCAAATAAAAATTACTGCTCACATTGATCAGAGCAGCCAGACCGGTAAAAATAATCATCCATTCACTTTTTTTCTCAATATAAATACCAACAGTAAGATTGACGTACACGCCAAACATCAGATAAGAAAACAAAATGAGCGGTATGATTTTTACCCCACCCCAATATGATTCACCTAAAAGGGTCATACCCGGTGCGATCGGAATTTTTACAATATATTCAATTGTCATGGTGACAGCAAGGACAACAAAAGCGGCAATAAAAATGTAATAAGTCATCACCCGGCTGTAAATCTTTTTGGCATCAGCCTGCTTGGCGACCTTTAGAAAAAATGGTTGCCAGGCAGTGCGGAAAGCGATCACAAGTAAGAGTAATACCGTTCCCAGTTTATAATTTGCTGTGTATTCACCCAGAATTTCCTTGTTTAATAATCTCGGCATCAGATAACGATCACTGATTTCAACGATCAAATAGGCCAGACCATTGGGAACCATTGGTAAACCAAAACGGAGGAGACCTTTCACCGCGTTCCAGGAATATTTACCATGAAAATATTTGATTTGAAAAGGAAACAAGACGATCAGGTTAATAACCGCAGCGGTCAGATTCGCATAGAGGATACCTTTTACCCCTAGTTTAAGATAGATGATAAAGAATAAATTCAGAACCAGTTCAAGAATAAACCTGCCCATACGAATTATTGTATAGGTCGTCGAGCGTTCTTCCGCGCGCAGGATGAGATAAGGCATATTACAAAGGGCATCAAAGAAGAGGATTGCAGCGGCAATGCGGACAAAAAATGCATAACCCTGCTCATTAAAAATCAGGTTTGCAACCGGTTCGGCCAGAACAAACATCAGAACAGATAAGAAAAATCCTGTAATCGATAAGACTTGTATTGCTGAACGATATATTGTTTGTCGTGAATGCTCACCGAGAAAATAATAGCGTAAGAAGGCCACATCCATCCCATATAGAAACAGGACATTCATAAAAGCGATAAAGGTATAAATCAGTGCATAATCACCGAATTCACTTTTGGTTGTCAGATAGGAGGGATCGGTAAGTATGGGCAGTAATACCAGACCCTGGAGCCGTTGGATAAATGTTGCGAACGTGTAAACGGCCGAATGTTTGGTCAGACTTTTTACCTGATTTAGTATGGTCATCTGAAATAAATTCCGCTAATTTGAATAGGCTTCTTTTATTTTTTCAACAGCCTTTATATATCCTTGTTTTCCTTCTCCCGATATAATCCCTGCGCACACAGGTGCTGTAACTGACACCCGTCTGAATTCCTCTCTTTCATAAATATTACTCAGATGAACTTCTATAACCGGAATCGAACAAGATTCAAGAGCATCTCTGATCGCGTAAGAATAATGAGCGTAGGCGCCGGGATTAATCACTACACCGCTATAATTTTCACCGACCTGATGAATTTTATCGATGATATCTCCTTCATGATTGCTCTGGAAAAATTCAAAACTATCTTCGTCAAAATGGTTTTTAATAAAGTCATTAATATCAGAAAGAGAATCAGATCCATAAATAGTAGTATCCCTTTTACCGAGAAGATTCAAATTCGGTCCATTGATAATCAGAAATTTCAAATCTCCCTCCTTATTCTAACCTGAATTTTTTTACCACGGAATTACACGGATGTACACAGATTATTTATTCAAAGTCGCGTAACTATCTATTATAATTTTCTCATCGGTCACGGGGACGACAATCACATCTCCCAGATTCTTTGGCAACACCAGGTGTATTTTACCATCCCGCATTTTTTTATCCCGTTTCATTATTTTCACCAATTGGAAAGGATCTAATTCTTTCGTGGATGGGATATTTATGCCCAGCTGATCAATAACAGAGTTAATTCGTTGGACCGTATTATCATCAATCATATCTAGTGACCGGGAAACCGCCAACGCGCATTTGATCCCGAGTAAAACTGCCTGCCCGTGTTTTAAGCCTTCATATTTATAAAATGTTTCCAGGGCATGAGCAAAGGTGTGACCAAGATTTAAATAGGTACGGATGCCCTGTTCTCTCTCATCTTTTGATACGATATCCGCTTTAACTTTCACACAGGCCTGGACAATATCAGCCAGCAATTCTTCTTCCTTGTTCAGTATGGCCTTCAGATTTTCTTCGATTTTATCAAACGGGACTTCAGAACTTATAATTCCATACTTGATCACTTCACCCAGTCCGCAAATATATTCATCCTCAGGAAGAGTTTTTAGAAAGGCAATATCCGTAAAGACACATTTTGGTTGATAAAATGCTCCGATCAGATTTTTACCCATGGGGTGGTTGATACCGACCTTTCCCCCGACACTGCTATCGACCTGAGCCAGTAAGCTGGTTGGGATATGGACCAGATTTACACCCCGTAAATAAGTAGAAGCAACAAATCCGGCCAGGTCACCAACGACCCCACCACCCAGAGCAATAATCGTTGAATTTCTCTCATACTGATTTTCCAATAGCCAGGTGTAGATATTCCAAACCATATCGGAGGATTTGCTTTTTTCACCATCGGGGACATTATAACAATTCAGATACCAATCATCATTAAACAG
>JAGLYF010000087.1 GCA_023132435.1 Calditrichia bacterium
ACCTGAACCGAACGTAGAAATTGGGGTAATTCTGCTAAAATATTATTTCCAACAAAAATACTATAACTTCGCTCTTTCAGATCTACATCAATTTTATATCGTTTTTTATGCACTAACACTATAATAATCTCTGGTCTCTATTTTAAATTATTATCTTCTTTCTTTTAAAGTCATTCCGCCCGTGCGGAATCTTTGCACTTGCTTGCCTCTGATATATCAGAAAGTGTAATATCGTATCGACAACTGCAAAGATGCCTACGGCATGACAAAATCCTAAAAACACATCGCGTCGCTGAGTCGTTGCTTCCCCTCCCTTATACATAAGGGAGGGGACCGAGGGGTGGGTTATTTTTTATTTCACTAAGAAGTTCTTCAACAATCTCATCGGCTTCTTTACCATCGCGGTTGAGAACAAATTGTGCCTGGTTATAGCCCTTTTCTCTTTCTTCCATCAATTCAGTAATGCGATCCAGATACATCTGCCGGGTCCACTCCTCACCAGATTTACGCATGAGAGGACGTCGGGTGGAACGCTTGATTCTATTCCAGACTTCAGCAGGCCCACTTTTTATATAGATTAATAATCCGGAAGCAAGAACTTTTATCAAATTTACACTTGAAAGAAGCGTACCACCACCGAGGGATATAACCGCGCTTTTTTCATTGTGTATAATTTCATCCAGAATTGACTCTTCATACTTTCTAAACCGGGATTCGCCCTCAATTTTAAAGATTTCCTTGATCTCGGAATTTTGAGAGGATTCTATTCTATCATCGGTATCGATAAATTTTACCCTCAGCCTTGCTGCCAGTTTTTTGCCAATGGTACTTTTACCACTACCCATAAACCCGGTTAAAAATATGTGCTGTTTCAATTAATGTCCCTGAACAAATAAATTATGTTTAACAATGTTAACTTAATTAACCACGGAACTACACGGAAGATCACGGAGATAATATCTTGTTTTTATTTAATTGAAAAATTAACTATTTAATCTCTTATTAAAATAAGATGCTCCGTGATTATTTAATTCTGTGTCTTTCTGTGTGATTCCGTGGTAAAAAAAACCAGATTAAGGGAGATCTTTCCCAATTTGATCGTTAATTTTTTTAAATGATTCCAGCCACTGCTCCTTCACTTTGTCCGAATATGGATTATATTTATAAAAATCCAAAAAAAGTTCTGTCGTATCATTCATAACCACTTTGACAATATCATTTAACTTACTTAGACTGGACATCATGATCGGAAGTTTGGTAATCCCCAGATCATCGAGGGCACGGCCAAGAAAATGTACCAGATTTAAATTATAGGCCATCAGTTCATCATGCTCATAAGCAGTCAAATTGTAAATATGAAGTTCGAGATCCTTCATAAAAAAACGTACCAGGATTTGATACTCCTTCAAGGGAACCCTTCCCGGCATGACCATTATAACATTATCGCACAATTTATTTTTTGCCGAATCCGGGCCAAACAAGGGATGGGAAGCAATATAATAGACATCCTCTGGAAGATGATCTTCAAACCAACCCAGGACAGGCACTTTTACCGATGCACAATCAATTAGCACACTTCCTTTTTTAAAGTTTTGTTTGTTCTGCCTGAGGAAATCTTTCATACTATGAATCGGTATGGTCAAAAAAATGTATTTTTTTGTCAGGCATTTTTCCAGGGAATCCCATTTTGCAAATCTTTCAACCTTCTTTCTGCAACCGGGGTTGATATCATAAGCAAAGGTAGGATGATATTTGCTGAGGTGTCTGCACCAGAAGTGTCCAAAACGGCCGGTACC
>JAGLYF010000088.1 GCA_023132435.1 Calditrichia bacterium
AGTCGTCCTCAATCTCCAGATTTTCTCCCGCTGCTAAAAGATTAGAAAGAATTTCTGATTCCCTCTGTTTATCGAGAATATCTAAACTATTTGTTTTTTTAATTTTACCAATTTTCTCTGTAATATGAATGCGCTGCTTTAAAATCTTTAAAATTTCCTGATCAAGCCTGTCTATATCAGCGCGCAGACTTTTAATTTCTTCATTCACAGTAACCATGAATATCAACCATTTTCTTTTTGAACTTTTTTCCAGTATGTAAAATCGTTCCAAAATCCGGGATATGACTTATTGACACAATCCGGGTTATCTATAACAATTCCGGCGATCCGGGTACCGGCCATGGCAAAACTCATGGCAATACGGTGATCATTAAAGGTATCTATTAAATTTCCCTTGTAGGATTTTTGAGGAATAACCCTCAATTCACCATTCTCATACTCACTTCTACCACCAATTCGATTTATATTATCCTGAAGTGCCTGGATCCGGTTACTCTCCTTATATTCCAAAAACTTAACATTGCGCATGCGACAACTTGAGGGGCAAAAAAGAGCAAGCACCCCTAACGCCGGTACCAAATCCGGGGTATTTTCGCAATTAATGTCAAAGGGCCGCTTTATCTTTCCATCAATCTCAATTCTATCTGTATGCAACATGATATCAGCACCCACACTTTCAGCAATATTGAGTATTTCTTCATCACCCTGAAGAGAAGGAATATTCATTTTTTTTAAGATAACCTTTGTATTATTTATCAGGGCATAAATCACCCAATAAGAGGCTGCTGAAAAGTCTTTTTCGACAGTAAGTGTCCAGTCCAGATCGGGTTGTACAGATTTCACCCGGATCTGAGTTTTTGAAAATTCAACATTTAGTCTTAAACGCCTCATTAAATCTGCGGTCATTTTTATATAGGGAAATGACGCCATTCCGGCTGTCATACGGACCGTTAGATTCTTTTTCATTTTTAAAGCAGCCATCATCAATCCGGTGACTATCTGAGAAGAGGGTAAGACATCAAATTCGATGACTCCCCCTCTTGATATGCCGGGATGGGTAACTACCGGCAGGGAGTTATTGGTTGCTTCAAATTTGTGGCCAAAATGATCCACAGCTTCTAATAATTCAGCAAAGGGGCGTTTATGCAGACGCTCTGTGCCATAAAACCGAACTGTTTTATCTAAGAATGTTCCCAACGGTATTAAAAATCGAGCAGATGAACCTGAATTACCGAGATAAATCTCGGAATCGGTAGTTTCCCCGATAGGTCTCCTTATTGTGAAAAAATTATCCCCACCATCAATGACTGCACCCATTGTTTGCAGAGCAGTTTTAGTGATTCCGGTGTCTTCTGCTATCAGCGCATTGGATATTTTTGTCGTTCCCCGGTTTAAAGCGGCCAGAATAAGCATCCGGTGTGTAATGCTTTTTGAGGAAGGAAGATTAATCTGTTGATCTTGTGCCTTATCCGGCGTAATCTGATACATTCTTCTCAATTTCCTCAATTTTCTTTTTTCGAAGTTTCAGTACAGATTCCCGAATAACTTCCCAGGCATCGAGCAAATCGTTCATCTGATCATAATTTAATGATTGATTACCATCCGAAAATGCCTCATAGGGTTTAGGATGTACCTCGACCATTAAACCATCAGCTCCCGCTGCTAATCCGCCTAATGATACGGGAATTATCAAATCCGTTCTCCCGGTGGCGTGGCTGGGATCGATGATAATCGGCAGATGAGATACATTTTTAATCATCGGGACGATATTCAGATCAAAAGTATTACGTGTAAATTCCACAAAGGTCCTGATCCCTCTCTCACAGAGCATTACTTGTTCGTTGCCTTCAGATAAGATATACTCCGCGCTCATCAAAAACTCATTCAAAGTCGCGGAAATACCTCGTTTGAGAAAAATAGGTTTGTCGGTTTTTCCAATCGCCTTCAATAATTTGAAGTTTTGCATACTGCGGGCACCAATCTGGAAAATATCCACATAATCATATAACGTATCGATATCACTTATTTCCATCACTTCTGAAATGACAGCCAGATTGTATTTTTTTGCTGCTTCACTAATCCATTTGGCTCCTACTTCACCCATGCCCTGAAACGAGTAGGGACTGGATCGTGGTTTAAATACACCACCCCTGAGAATTTTAACTCCTTTTTCGGACATCTCCCGGGCAATATCGGTTATTTGTTCTTCTGTTTCTACCGAACAGGGACCGGCTATCAAAACCGGTTCAAGATCCCCTATCGAGACATCTTTAACCTTTATGATCGTATTCCTGGGATGAAATTTCCTGGATGTCAGCTTGTAAGGCTCTAAAATCCGGATAACTTTCTCAACACCGGGAAATGCCTCCAGAGCCATCTGGTCAAGATCGCGTTTATCTCCAATCACTCCCAAAATCTTTTTCTCAGTTCCTTCTGACTCATGAATTCGCGCACCGGTTTTTATAATATAATCTTTGACATTTTTTACCTCATCGGTTGAGATTCTGTCGTTTAACACAATAATCATATTATAATTTCCTTTGTTATATAAAATACGTGATTGTTTAAATATGCTATTGCTGTCAAAAATTTTGTAATTTTAACAAAGTTATTTTAGACACTTCAGATCACTTTTAATTTTAGTCACTTGCGGTTTACCGCGCTATGAATAGATCAAGTTTGGGAAATATGCGGATTAGAACAATCTATAGATTAGGTTCTAATATAATCACAATTTTTTCCAAGTAACTTTTTTAAAAATGTATTACGATGATATGGAGACACTCCCTGAGTCATAATTGCCTCAATATGTTCCTGTGTTCCATACCCTTTATTCTTTTCAAATCTGTATACCGGGTGAGATTGGCTTATTTCTATCATCAATCTATCGCGTGTCTCTTTGGCAATAATTGAAGCGGCGGCAATCGTAAACGATTTTAGATCTCCTCTGGTAATGCCAGATGAAAGGCATATCCCGTTATGAAGATTTTCCCCATCAATTAGTGCATAATCGGGTCTGATGTTCAAGGCATTTATTGCTCTGCGCATCGCTAAAAATGTAGCCTGTCTGATATTCAATGAATCAATTTCTTTTGCCGTTGCAAGACCGATTTTCCAATCCAATGCCCCGCCGGTAAGAATTTTCTCAAGTATCTGTCGTTTTTTTGCGGATATCAGTTTTGAATCCACTACTTCAGAATTAAAGTAACCTTTCTTAAATATAACCGCACAGGCCATCACCGGTCCGGCCAAAGAACCCCGACCCACTTCATCAACACCGCAAACATGAACGATGCCTGCTTGCCACAACCTTTCTTCGAAAAGCAGATTTGTTCCCTGATAGTTTTCTTTTCTGACAATATCCGACATCTGATAAATAAAAAATACCGTCCCCCAACCCAAAAGTCAAATTCTTAATTTATATTGTTACTACCAAAAACTTTGTTATTTTAGCAAAATTTTAAAAAACTTTTATCCACAGATTACACTGATTTGCACGGATTAAAACTAAAATAATAATTTTTAAATGAAATCCGTGTCAATTCGTGTAATCCGTGGACTTCTTTTCTTTGTTTGCCCCGAGGTCTCGGGGCGCTATGAATTGATAAGGTTAATTATGATTTTTCAATAGTAAAGCATTGAATAACAGTTTATAGGATACCTGTGTCGAAGCGCGAAATTGAGGTCCGAATGCAAACAAGACCAGCTGTCCTTTTCCTTTCCTCAACCAGACCATCGCCGATTTATTGCCAACTTTTTCCTCTTTTTCACTGTAACCACTGAGCAAAATATTCTTCTCGGGAAAACTAGCAATCACCCGCCGATCCATATCAAATCTTGGTAAAGAAGTGGTAAATGCAGGTCGTCCCCGATAAAACACGCCGATTTCAGAGGGAAGTCCAAATGTCAGCGGGTGGTCCGGAACGATATTGATTTTTACCAGAGAACCAGGAAAATAGAGACCCTCTTTCTGTAATTGTTCGGAAACATCATCAAATGGTAACTGGAATTCTTCACCCTCATCTTTACCAAGTGGGATTTCAAGCGTACCTTTGAACATCCGCACCGAACGACCCCAGGAGACAATTAATCCTCCCTGGTCGAGAAAAGTCATCAACTTTTTCATCCCATCTTTACCAATCCCTTTCGTGAACTCCGGTGGATAACTACTGATAAAATATTCATTCTTCGATTTCAACTTTCCATCCATTAAAATAGATTTTGGCGAATCAGGGAACACAACCAGATCATATTTCTTTGTAAAATTTTTATCCTTAAAATCACCGGGATGAATGATCTGATAGGAAATATTATATTTGTCAAAAATGAAACGGGTCCAGCCGGCATCCATATCATGAAAAAATGTTTCGACAAGGGCGATTCTTGGGAATTTGATGCGTACCGTTTTTACAGTGCTTTTTTCAGTCAGGTAAATCGGTGAAACAGACAGATTTTCGATAAGCTTATTTAATGAACCGGAAGTGTTTTGTACAATAAAACTTCCTGCCGGAATTATCTTTTGATCAATTTTAATCGATGCCGTTGTTCGACTGACTTCCAATCCTTCCTGATGTGCCTGAAAAATTGCCTGGAAACTTTCATTATGGTTAACACTAAAAAGTGCCGCCCAATAATTTTCCGGCGCTTTTTCTTTTAACTGGAATGATTTATCGATTTTCTGCAGATTATTTTCCAATTCTTCGGAGCGTTGATTAATCTCGTAGGAATTGATTCCCCGGTGTAGTGGCAATGACCAGGAGGTAATATCATATGGTTTGATGATCTTTCCACCTGGTGTATAATGCCGCACCGGATACTCCTGGGTTTCCAGAACCTCCTTTATAAAGGAACGAAAAGAGTGTGCAAGGGGGACAACAATATCATTCTTTTTATATTCCCGCCCATCGATTATTACAGCTGCTGATAAGCGGTATACATCTATACCATGCTCATCGAGAAGTTTGACCAGATTGACCAGTTCACTGCTATCATGTTGATCTGAGGGAAAGATATAATAATATGGCGCTTCTGTTTCTCCTTTTTTCACTTCTCGTTTACAAAGATCATTTCGAAAGGTGAGGATTTTTTCCCGGTAGAGTGAGGATGTTTCGATCAGGGAATACGTGGAGGCAACTTCGTATTCTACGATATCGCCCAGCCGCCACCAGCCTCCGGGCCAGGGTTCCGGCATATTAATACTTTTTTTGTATTCGGAGAGCCCTTTTCCATATACTCTGAGTTCATTTGGTTCAATATAGATCGGTTTTGCATACTGGACGCTGGCCGCCTCTGTCAGCATTCCGATTACATTCTTCCAGAGACAGGTTTCGGTTGAGCCCGGCCAGTAGTCATCAAAAAGATAATGTTGAGATACGCCGGTCAATCCCTGAGCGGTCATGTGTTCGATTAAATTGGATCCAAAAAGTGTCGTCCAGGTCCAGATCCCGGCATCGACATTTTCTGCAATTGGATCATGCATGGGAGGAACAAAGTACCTGGGACCGGTGGATCCCATCTGGTGTTTTTCGACCATCACCTGGGGATACCAAGTTTTGTTGTAAATTGCCGCTATCGCTTTTGTATCTTCCTGTGAGAGAATGACGAAATCACGATTATTATCATGCCCAACATATTTATGATAAACACCGGGCATTGAACTGCCTTCGTATTTTGTACCTTTATATTTTTTATAATGATTGACCACCATGTTCATACCGTCCGGATTATGGCAGGGAACCATCATATAAACCACATCATCCAACCAACCAAGTTTCTCAGGATCACTCGTAGTTACCAGATCGTAGGCTATCAGGGGGGCAGATTGTGAAGGACCGACTTCTCCTGAATGCATGGAGAGAGTGGCCAGGACGAAAACACGCCCCTCTTTTATAAGGTTTGATTTTTCTTGCTCCGACAGCGCTGGATCCAGAGCCAGTTTTTTATTTATAACCTGTAATCTTTCAAGGTTAGTGATGTTTTCCGCTGATGAAATAAAGGTAATATATATCACCCTTCCCTGCGGAGATTTTCCGATTTCGACGAGTTTCAGACGAGGTGACATCGCATCGGCCTTTTCCAGATAAGCGATGAGCTCCTCATAAGTAAATAGCATGCGATCGGAACCTGGTTGAAAGCCAAAATACGATTCCGGTGTAACAAGATCATTTCCTTTCTGAGCGGATAATCCTGTAACCATAAAACATATAAGCAAAAATAGGGTAAGATTGTATGATGAGGTCCCTGTCTTCATTTTTATCTCCCAAAATTTGACTGAGGTAGTGTAAAAAATAACCACAGAGTACCTAGGGCCTCTGTGGTTTCATTTTTTTACCCTATTTTTCATAGAACTTTTGACACTACCTTTGACTAATATAGGTTTGGAAAATGGATAATAAAGTGTAAAAGATTTAAACATACGAAATATCTTTAATAAAATAAAAGGGAAAATGTTATAAGGGTATAAGGGATATATATGGTATAAGGTGTCGTAGAGGCGCGGCGTGCCGCACCTACAGTAGAGACGGGCCGTTGGGCCGTCTCAATTATTCCAAAATTGTATAACGAACACGGAGATCGAATATCAAAAATCTAACAACCAACATCTATACTATACCGGCAACTGCAAAGATCCCTGCGGGATGACTTCGAGTATCGAGCAACGAGAAACGAGTACCGAGAGACGAGTAACGAGCATCCAGTATCCAGTATCCAGCATCCAGAATAAATTTATTTCCAGACAATTTTAGTGATCTTCTCCGGTCCGATCGTGAATAAAACCGCACCTTCGCGACTGGTCTGATAGGTTTGTATACCATGTCTCCTTAATCTTTCCAATGTCCTTGGGGAGGGATGTCTGAATTTATTTTTCTTAGCTACAGAAATCAGGGCCACCAGGGGATTAACTTTTTCTAGTAAAGCATCTGAGGATGAGGTAGAACTGCCATGATGTCCGATTTTTAATATCTCTGATTCCAGAAAATAATCGTATTGTAACAAGGGTTGTTCACCTGTTTTTTCTAAATCACCCATAAACAGAATACTATTGACACCGTATTGTACTTTTAGTACCACGGAACTATTATTGCATTCGGCTCCGCTGAAGGTTTCTGCACGGATATAATTACTATCAGGATGAAGAACATAAACACGGCAGGAAGGATCGGGTGAAAGCATGTCTCCTTTGAAAACGGTTTTGACAGGAATATTTTTATCTTTAGCGAGTATAAGGAGGCTGGTATATAATTTTGACTTGAATTGATATCCGTTTAGGACCAAAGTATCGATGGAAATCGCATTAATAAGAGCTAAAAAGCCACCAATATGGTCATTGTGAGCATGAGATCCAACCAGATAATTGATGTGGAGTGCACTAACAGATTGTAAAAATGGCAGAACGGTTTTAGAACCCTGATCCCAATGAAATGAACGATTCCCTGCATCAATTAACATCGTCTGCTGATTTGGGAACCTAAGGAAGGCAGCATCACCCTGACCCACATCAAGAAAGGCAACCTGTAGGTCTTGCTCACCTCCGGATTTTATCGATATTACAAATATTAATACGAGAATGAACATCATTAGACTTATGAGCTTGGTCTTTTTTCTGATATTTAAGGCAAGTACTATCAATAAATACATGATTCCAATCTGGGTGGGGGTAGGGATGGGCGTTAGAAATAAAGCAAATGGAAGGTTGGCAATGCTATCAACCAGTAGTTGTAATCCCTGATTGACGAATTGAATCATCATGGCAATGCCACTGGATAGTATATCCGATAGGACACTAATAAACAATAAGAATAAACTTAAGAACACGATTATCCCGGTAAGAGGAATTACGATGAGATTGGCCAACAGAGCATAGACTGGAAACATTCCATAATAATAAAGGGTCAGGGGTGATGTCCCAATCACGGCGGCAAAAGATACCAGAAATGGCATCCAGATCCATTTTCTGAAAAATGTTAACCATTGATTTATTTTTCTCTTCTCTTCGATATAACTATTAACAGGTAACAGTTGATTCAGTTTATCATAGCCGTAAATGATTGAAAGAACCGCCATAAAAGAAAAGTGGAAGCCGGGATTAAAAAGTTCGCGTGGATCAAACAGTAATATCATCGTCATGGCGGCAAAAATGATATTATAGGTTGCGGTTTTCCGTTCCAGGACTTGTCCCAATAAATATAGAATGGCCATACTCGATGCGCGGATAACCGGCGTTTTGAAACGTACAAGAATGATATATATAATCAGGACAATTAATAGTCCCCAGATTTTTGAATGATAATTCAGACGGAGTAAGGAAAGCAAGGAGAAAATAAAGGTGATAATAAATCCCACATGTAGTCCGGAAATTGCCAATACATGGACCACACCTACTTTTTTAAAGTTGTCGATCATATGACGATCCAACTCTTGTTTTTCACCGAGAATAAGAGCCATTATCAGCCCGGCCGTTTGATCATCAAAATATTTGTTAAAGGCTTTTTGACAATACTTGCGAAGAGGAATAATTACCATCTGAATAAACCAATTACCCTTTTTCTCTTCTAAGAGTTTAATTGAATCTCGATGTGATATCCGGGCAATATAGAATATATTTTGATTAAGCAAATAATTACGGTAATCAAATTGTCCGGGATTACGTTTTCCCGATGGTATTTCAAGAATAGTTTTTACCCGAATTCTATCACCGTATTTAAATTTTTTTTGCATTTTTTTTGTGTACAAAAGGACCTTGCCACAGGTAAACTGGTCCATATCTTCATGATATATTTTTTCAATTTTCAACAAATACTTATTTCGATGATTCTCTTTATACTGGTAATCAATAACCAATCCTTCAAAACAAGAGATGCTTTCAATGTTTTTATTTATGATATGATGTTTGGGAAAAATATCTGCGGCTAAATGATACCGGAGGATGGCAGCACTAATTATGGCACAAACCAGAAAAATATTTAGCACTTTTGTGCGTTTTGTCCAATATGAAAAAAGGCTGAGAAGGAAAAATAGAATTGTTGACCAGAGGGAATAGGGGAAAGAAATAAAATACGGTCCGGTAATAATCCCGATTATAAAACAAACTGATATAATTACAAATGGATATTTATATATATTTATCTGCATCCTGAATCCCTACAGAAATCAGAGATGCAAGTTTGATGCCGTTATTTAAAAATCGATTGCCATACCTTCCTGTGCGAGGATAATTTCTCCCGTGAATGCAGATGAAGCTTCCTTTGCCGGATTTCCCTCTAATACCTCGGGATACATATGGGTGAGGACCAGTTTTTGAACACCGGCCCGGGCAGCAATTTTTCCGGCCAGATGAGGCGTGAGATGCTCTTTTGTATGGGTTTTATCTGAATTAGAGGCTTCTAAAACAGCCAGCTGACAATCAGTGGCCAGCGCAATCACATTATCACTATATCCGGTATCTCCTGAATAAAAAAATGATTTTCCGTCTTTCTCCACGCGGTAACAAATGCTATTATCTGTGTGTCCGGTATATTTGCAGGTAATATTATGATCAGCGGTTTGATAAGGTTCATTTCTGATCTCATTTAAATTAATAGCAAGATCCTCTGACCATCGACCAAGTAGCGTCTTTAAATTCGAAAACCACTCTCTCAATCCGGGTGGCCCGATAATGTTCAACGGAATTTCTTTCAAATTGGAATACAACAGCCTGTTTAACAGTAAAGGACCAAGATCGGATGTATGATCGACATGAAAATGAGTCAGAAAAATATTATTTAGGTGACCGATTGAAATCTTGTGCTGATAAAGAGCCTTCCAGATACCAGGTCCACAATCGAACAGAAGATTATGATCCAATAAATACCCTGAACAATTAGCTGAGGTACCTTGTTGTAGTATGGTTCCACAACCCAATATAGTTAAATGCATTTTTTGTCCTTTTTCTCTCTATTTTAATTTAACTTTTTATTGATTTGTACGATAATATTAGTAATTTAATATGATTCCCTAAGCTAAACCAGGAGGCATAATGAAAACCCTGAAAATTATTCTTTCCCTCGTCATTTTATCTGGTCTGTCTTTTGTGACCATCCATTGTGGCAGCGACCCGGCTGTTGAAGGAGACAAAGCCTTTGAAAGTGTCAATTATAACCTCGCTATTAAACATTTTCTTGAGGCACGAAAATCTAACCCTGCAGAAAAACAAACCTATGATGAAAAAATCGCATTATCTTACATGTTAAAGGGAAAAGCTTTATACGAAAAAAGTCGTAATATTAAATCTTTCAGTGGAAATTTTGAGAAATCATTAGAGTATATTCCGGAAGAACCCTCTGAATATTTTAAAAAAGAATACAGCAAGGTTCTTTTTGCAATAGGCAATGGATATCAACAAGCCCGGCCGGAAAACGAAATCCAAAAAGAAGATTATCTGAATAAATCTTTCGGATATCTTGAAGAAGCTATTTATTATGATGAAAATAATTCCAGTGCCGATAGCCTTCTTGCGAAAATAAAGGCTGATAATTTTAAAAAAATGTTAAACAAAGGTAAAGACTTTTATACCAAAGCCGGCAAAACAAAAAATAGTGATCATTATATTACCGCCGAATATTATTTTCAACGTGCTGCCTATTTTGATATCCACAATGATGAAGCCAAAAAAATGCTTTCCAAAACCCGTAAAAAAACATTATCGGTGCTGAATTACCGTGAAGATTTTGCCATGGCTGTTGCCGATATGAGCCGACAGAGCAAGTCTTTAATTGTGGACCTGACCATCAAGAACTATGCCACCAGTCCGGTATCTATCGCTATCGACAATTTTGAAATTGTAGATCTTGATGGCAATACCTACCCCCTGGATAAGAATATGATGAAAACCAAATTCAAAGGTAAAAGTTTGAAAAACCAGAAATTGGCAGAGCTAAAATTTGCCGATGGTATCATCGTGTTTTCAATTTCATCCAAGGTACCCATTGATTATTTAGGCTACCGTCTGAACGAAGACGAAACCGTGAAAAAATATTTTCCTTAACAGGGAAAAGAATAATTTACCACGGAAGTACACGGAATTTTCACGGATTGGTTTAAAAATTTATCCACAAATTTCAAGGATTGAAGCGAATTTCACGAATGGTTAAAAGAATAAAAAAATTCGTGTTAATTCGTGTCAGCCGGTAGGCTGATCCGCCCACTGGCGTGATAATTCGTGGACCAGTTTGTGTTTTTCCGTGTTTCTTCGTGTAATTCCGTGGTTAATAAAAAAAATTTAATAATAAGCAGCGATGCCGGTAATATCCTCTCCCAGTATTAAAGTATGGATTTCGTGTGTCCCTTCATAGGTAGAAACGGTCTCCAGGTTGAGCATATGCCTGATCACCGGATATTCATCAGAGATTCCATTTGCTCCCAATATACTTCTCGCCATTCTGGCAATCTTCAGACTTTCCTCCACATTATTTCGTTTAGCCATGGATACGTGGGTTGATCTCATTTTCTGTTCATCTTTGAGCTTGGCCAGATGATAATTAAGCAATTGTGCCTTGGTTATTTCTGTTACCATATAAACCAGCTTTTCCTGTGTTAACTGATAGGCGGCAATCGGTCGATCAAACTGGATCCGACTCTGTGCGTATTTCAGGGCTGTGTCATAACAAGCCATAGCTGCCCCGACCGTTCCCCAGGCGATACTGTATCTTGCCTGGGTTAAACATTTTAGCGGGGATTTTAAACCATCAGTATCCGGTAATATATTTTCTTCGGGAATTTCACACTCATCAAATACCAGTTCAGCCGTATCTGAAGCACGTAAAGAAAATTTCCCCTTAATTGTCTGCACCTGGAAACCAGGCGTTCCTTTTTCGACCAGAAACCCCCTAATGGTGTCATCTAATTTTGCCCAGACGACGGCAACATCAGCCAGACTGCCATTTGTGATCCACATCTTAGTACCATTTATCCGATAACCACCGGATGTTTTCCGGGCAGTTGTTTTCATGCCAGCCGGGTTTGAACCGAAATCAGGTTCCGTTAAACCAAAACACCCGATTTTATAACCTGAGATCAAAGATCGTAACCACTTAGTTTTCTGCTCCTCGGATCCGAATCTATATATAGGATAAATGACCAGCCCCCCCTGGACAGAAGCAAAGGAGCGTAAACCTGAATCACCCCTTTCCAATTCCTGCATAATCAAACCATAGGCAATATTGTTTAAACCTGCACCACCATATTCCTCCGGAAGAGTTGAACCCAAAAACCCGAGTTCCCCAAGTTGCTTTACAATCTCTACGGGAAACTCTCCTACCCGATGGTACTCCGTAATAATTGGAATAAATTTATCCTCAACAAACTGTCTGGCGGTATTTTGAATAAGTTTTTCTTCTTCACTCAATAGATTTGTTAACTGATAATAATCGACTGACTCATACATGATTTTTCCTGTTAATATTTATATTATTTTGTGATATAACATTTTAAACTGGTCCACGAATTAGTCCACGAATTTCACGAATTTGTACAAATTTAGTTTTAATTTATTTTATAACTAAGAAATCTATAATAAATCTATTTTTAATTCGTGTAAATTAGTGTAATTCGTGGACTAATTCGTGGATAGTTACTGAATCGAAACGTGATGGTACTATGTGATAGGTTCTTATATATTCTCAGAAAATCTCTCGGTATATATCATACATTTCCCAAATATTATCTACATAAGTAATCGTCTCATCAAAGCCATAAAAATATCCATGTTTGGGTTTTCCTTGTGGCCACACCTGTAAATGAACTTTCCAGTCCTGATTCCGCAACATGATCAGATATACTTTTATATAATTCCACTGGTCAGAAGGGTACTTGTAAAATCGGGCAATATCCCCGGCATCAAAGACATGTCCCGCGCCACAGTTGTAAGCTGCCAATGATAATTTAATCCGGTTGTTGAAAGTGGAATGGGGAAAAAGGTTGTATTGTTTTTTCATATGATAAATACCGGCGGCAATGTTTTCCCGCGGATTTTTTAATATATATTGAAAATCCAACTCCCGGCTTATTTCCCGTTCGGTACGTGGCATTAATTGCATCAGACCGCGGGCACCAACCGGGCTTCGTGCTTGCTCACGAAATCTTGATTCCTGCATGATCTGTGCAACGATAAGCCGCCAGTCAAATCCATACCGCTTGGCATATTTCTTGATCACCGGGCTGTACTTCAATATGGATTTACTATAGCGGGCACTTTCGATCTGCTTTTTTATTTGTAGCAATCTCTTTTTTCTTTCACTGGTCTGCTCAATGTGTCGCGAAAGTGTATCAGTCTCCGCTATCCCTGATTTTTCTTGAACGGATTGCTGACAGGAATAAACAGAAATAATAAAAAAGAAAATGCCCCTAAAAATAAGTGACTTTGATATCAATTTAAACTCATTCCAATAATTAGACCAACTATCAATCCGATCATAATAAATATACCACCGACAACAACACCAACAGCCAGATTACCTTTTTCAAGTTCTTTCGGAATATCGAACTTGGTTGTACGATTGACTAATTTGTAAGTAAGAACCGCCGAAAATACGCCTACGCTTACACCTATTATAGCGTAAAGAAAGTTTCTAAACATGATCATATCCACCCAGTCAAATTCCATTTTTTCCTCACTTTTGAAATTGGTTATGAATTTTAATCCCAAAAAGATCTGGAAGTGACCAGTAAAATACTTTTTTCATACACCTCTCTCAAATTGATACTCAATTATAATACCTGATCTTTTCCAAATTTAATCGAAAATGATTAATTCATTATGAACAATGTCACATAAATCATAAAAAATTATTGTGACCACAAATTTTACACACTATCTGTTTTCTTATCAATGAATCGTAAAAATATATATCCAATTAGTGTTGCAATTATTGCTGTAAAATACAAAGAATATCCAATTGACATACCGATACCAGCTGCAACCCAGATCGTCGCTGTAATGATCAGACCGGCTGGCGAACCATGATGAGATATAATTACCGCAGAACTGATTATGCCAATTGCGACAATCATGGATGCAAAAAATATCAGAGACAAACCAACCGCCAGACTAAAGTTTAATTCCCACAATATCACCAGCAGACAGGCCCCTAAACTTATCATCACAAGTATTTGTGTGAAATTAAAACGAGATGATTTGTCACGATCAAACACCAACATTCCGCCACAAAGAACCGCAACCAGCAATTTTAAGAGAATTTCAACGACTTTCAAAAATTGATATGAGAAATCCATCCATCCCTATCAGGATTATGTTTCTGTCATTATTTTTTTATATTTGAATTATTCACCCTGTTGGATAGTCTGCATATTATATGACTATTTAATGCAGTCATTTTTATCCGACAGGGTGAACCACGGAATATTTAAACCAGAGTGAATTTTATTTAACATTGATAATTCATTGCCCACAGTGTTGTAGTGACTATCAATGAATTTTCAAGAATATCTACTAATAATTCGTGTAATTCGTGGACCAATCCGTGTAATATTCCGTGTTTATCCGTGGTTTATAAATAGATCAAGTATATTAAATATTTTAAAAATTTTTGTCAATGTTTTTATGCTGACCGATCAATGGACATATAGGGCACTCTCCTTTTAGACAATAATGTTGATGTAGATAAAGCAGCCCCTGATGGATATAGAATTTTCTATATGCAGGATTACTTTTTAAGGGTGAATTAGCAAATTTCTCAAGTTTGGCATATTTATTTAATTGTGGTAGTGTGAAGTAAAATTCTTCCAGATATTCCTGGAATCCAAAACTTGAATTCATCAGGGCCTCCCAATAAAAAAAGGGGATAAGTGCATTTCCTATGATCTCAGTAATTTTGGCCTGGCCCCATGTATAATTTCTATCTGCGTTTATTTCTGAGATATTTGATTCTTTTTGCTTTGAATAGTCAGGGGTTAATACTTCAAGCAGTTTTTGGAGAAGCTGTGTCGCTGACAAGCGCTGGATTATGATATCCTTTAATGTGAAATACAGTGAATCATTTGGAAAATGAGAAAACCATTTGGCCAGTATTTTGAGATGATAGATGGGATGATTTCTTGGACGCTGGCCGGATATTTGCCAATTGGAATTGGACAGAGGTGAGGCTTTTGTAATCAATCTGGTAAACGGAATATATTCGGTTTTATTTATCAATTTTGATTTGCTTGTTTTTAATCCGCTCATATGAAGAAAAAATTGAATCCAATGATCAGCTGAGAGATGATACTGATTCTTTATTTTAATCATATCCTCCCAGGGTAGAAATGATGCTAATAATTCAAAATTTGTCGCATTATTCGGACTCCCGAGTATTCTCATCAGCAAGGAAAAAATAACCTGGTCATAAGAATAGCATTTGACAAGATCTTTAACACGAATGACTTTATAATTAAGACGATTTAAAGACAGAAGTTTTAAATTTTCCCTTAGGGCATCAAATGAGAAATCAGAGATCCTGCAGGCAGATATCTGCTCATGATATCCGGAAGATCCAGGAAGTTTTTTTATATCCAGGGTAATAATATTTCGTTCATCGCTAGTGTATACAGAAATCTCAGGCTGTTGATGCCAAACAAGATGTAGTCGTACAGAATTATAACGCCGGTCTAAATGATGATGATGATGATACCATTCGTTTGTATAACGGTGAATTTCAACATCACCATAATAAACCTTACCATCTAATTCAAATTCGGCACCCTGATAATCCGGACCCTCAAACAAATTCAATTTACCCGCATTTAAGCCCTGTAAACGAAGATCTTCACTCCAGCTCTTTGATTTACAAAAACTCTCCCAAAGTGGATAAAGATTCTCTTCACGAAAATCTGATTTTGTTTTCAATATCAATCACCCTTTTCATTTTTTTATCCTACTTTTCATATAGGTAGTGTAAAAAATAACCACAGAGTACACTGAGTAATTATTTAATATTTATTGACTTAAACGAATTTATTCGGTTCTCCCACTCTGTGTACTCTCAAATTTTTAATATTAAATCCTCATTTTAGCCGATCTTTTGATTAATTTACAACACCCGTAATAACCTGGATTCATTGGTAGCACTTCTTCTAAAACACATTCTATTCATATAAACAAGAAAATAGTAAGTAAACTAATGATTAGATCCTCGTGTTTTTCCAGATTATAAATAACAATTTTTCCAATGCTAATTTTATAATTATATTCTTTTAGAGTATCACGCCAGCAGACAGCCTGCCCGCCAACTGGCGGGGATCCGCCCTCTGCCTGCCCCGTTATGTTTTTAGTACGGGGTGGTTTCGTCTTATGATCTCTATTTTCATTTTTTCATAGAACTTTTGACACTACCTTCATATAAGTTTTGACATTACCTATTTAATATTATTAAATTATATTACAAATAGCATATTTACTATTACAGATGTAATATAATAATTGGAATGCAATATTACAAACGGAATATACAAATTTTATAATTTTTTTATAAACCACTGAGATGGTTATAAGTAAAAAGGTAAAAGTTTAAAGTAAAAAGTAGTGTATACCATTCTGAGGGGTTTTTTACTTTTTCCTTTTAACTTTTTACTTATACTCAGTGGTTCAGGCTAAAGGAGGTTTGATATGGAGATTGATCAAAGCAAAGTATCCGAACGGATTGATGAAATAATGCAAAAATTATCTCTGAACCAAAAACAACTCGCAGATTTATTAGGTATTACACAACCCGCTGTAAGTAAATATCTGAGTAATCGGATTCCTCCCGCCTACATACTTTTTAAAATAGCACAAATATCCGGGAGAAATATGGAATGGTTTTTAACCGGAGAATCTGAAGATTTATCATATAAAGTTGCAGAACCAGTAGTTACCTATGATGCAGGATTAAAACTTGAGAAGAAAATATCTTTATTGCCGAAGGAAATCTATCGACGTCTTGAACAGCTGGTTGATAGTATCCTAAATGACCTGCCTGATAAATCTTCATATTCAAAATGAATATATCCACCCTGAAAGATCTTTAGGGAAGTTCGAATTCTTCAAGCAGGGCGTTTTTTGCATGATGTAACTGTTTTGAAACAATGACACCACTGATGCTGGATATACTGCTGGAAAGTCCCAGGATGTTTATTCCGGCATCACCCAGTATTTTACAAAACATAGTTGCTAATATCGGTTTATCCCGGAAATGTGGACCATAAATTCCGATAACACTCACATTGGCAATTTTTGTAATTTTAATTTGTTTCTTTATTTGATCATACTGAGCGATTAATTGATCAATTCGCTCTGCCTGTTCTGCATCCACACAGAGTGACATAACGGCCGTATCACCGGGAATATTTGATTCGGTAATATATTGCAGGCTTATTTTTTCCTGCGCAAATAGTTTAAGGATTTTAGCTGCCGCTCCGGGTTCATCCTTGATCGATATTATCTGATACATGGTTAAATCACTATTTTCAACCAGACCACCGATTTTCATTTATTTTAAACCCTTTGCGATGTCGATATTCTTATTTTTCTGTTTTGGAAATATGATACAAAATCGTGTTCCTTCACCCAGCGTTGATTGAACCTTGATTTTGCCACCATAATTTTCAACAATTTGTTTTACAATACTCAATCCAAGCCCCGTACCGATTTTTACTTCTTTTTTTGCATTTTCTGAACGAAAAAACTCGTCAAATACTTTTGGGATATCATCTTCAGTGATACCGATCCCGGTATCTTTTATTGAAATCTCAATTTTATCCCCAAGGTCTCTGGTGACTATCTTAATGATGCCGTTTTCTTTGGTATATCTTAGTGCATTGCTGAAAAGGTTTTGGAAGATCTCTTTAAAACTATCCGGGTGACCATAGACCAATAATTCTTCCTCTGAGAGATCCACCTCTAAGTTAATTGTTTTCTCTTCTGCTTGCACTTCTTGCTGCTCGATCAGTTCCGGGATTAACTGATTGATCTCTATAATTTCTCTATCCCTGACAGCCCGTGAACGATTCTTTGATAACTCCAGTAATTCCCGGATAATTTCCAGCATCTGATCCGACCGTTTTGAGGCTCTTTTTAATAAATCATTGGCACGGTCATCCAACTGGTCAGAAAAATTTTTAATAACACCATCAACAGAACTCTTGATCGCTATTACCGGTGATTTGAGTTCATGAGAAGTAAACCGGTAAAATTGGGATTTCTGTTTATCCGCTTCTATCAATTGCAGATTTTGGCGATCGATTTGTATTTTTACTTCCCGAAAAATATACATAAATGACATGCAAATATACATTGTCA
>JAGLYF010000089.1 GCA_023132435.1 Calditrichia bacterium
AATGAAGATCGGTAGAAAAAATGCAATAATGGTACAGGATACCCTTGTATTCGAGGTAGATCAGAGATGAAAAGAGAATTACGACAAGAGTCGTTATCACAATTGGTGCCCGGCCGGGAAAAATGATACTGCTCAAAACCACATGAAATGCGTAAAAAAGGTAGATGGGATTTTCAACACCCCCCGAGTAGTGGATGAGCGCTGTTAAAAAGATCAGGTCGATGATGATGTGAAATTGTAAAGAGACAATCTCTACCCGAAATGAAAATCCTTTAAATATTTTAGAGATCAGTAAATAAATACCGTTTATAACAGCGAGCAAACCCAGAATTAGCCAGATTTCTTTATATGGCAACTGTAAATCAAAACCATATTTTGTCACCAACGTAGCCAAAAAATACCCGCTGACTGCCAGCCATCTTAGAGTAATTGACCAGGAGACACGGGATAATAAGAGACTAATATTTAGAAAAGGGAAATTTTCAATAGAAAATCTATTCATCAGCACTTTTTAATTATTGCCCCAAACTTTTTTTGACATATTCAATCAAAGTATCAGGATTGACCGGTTTTTCGATAAATTCATTAACCGGTAGAAAATCCTCATCCTTTTCTTTGTCAAAACTAAAACCTGTTTCCGCACCGACAGCGGTTAACATAATGATAGGTAAATCAGCGGTTTCTTCATTATTCCGGATTTGATAAGCAATATGAAATCCTTCATCCTGGGTTTCCATCATTACATCCAATAAAACCAGATCGGGTTTCTCTTTTTCAATCTTCTCAAGACCCTTTTGTCCGTCCTGAGCATCAATCACCTCGAATCCGGCATTTTCCAATGTGAGACGCATGGCCTCTACGAGATCAATATCATCATCAATGATGAGAATCTTTTTCTGCATATTTTTTAGCCTCCTCCGCAACCATCTGCATAATGATCGGGATACTTTTTTTAACGACTTCTGATAATCCGGAGTTAAAATAAACCGAGTCCGGTTCAACCCCGATAACCGCCAGGTCATTTTTAACTCCCATCGACCGGGCGATTTGCCAAACCTCTGACAGACTGTAACCATGAAGTGATATGCCCAGATTCGCCGGCAGGAGTTCTGAATCTTTTGCCGATATCTTTTGAACTGTACCAGGTTCTTTGCCCATTCGGGCACAGTCTATAATGATAACAGGTTCCGATCCTAACAGTTGATCTAAAATCGTGAAAGCATCACATCCTGCATCACAGAGTCGGATCGGAAGCGACCAGCTCGATTCTTCCAGCTTATGGATGATAACCGGACCAATCCCGTCATCACCTCGAAGAATATTTCCCAGACCGATTACTTTTAGCATTTTATATCCTAATCTGAATCTTTAACCACTGAGGACCCTGAGTAAAACTTGTTACTCGCTTCTCGTCCCTCGTTTCTCGGTTTAATGGCCTCTCATTATATAGTATCGAGTAACGAGTACCGAGCAACGAGTATCCAGTATCCAGCATCTAGAACACAAACTCAACATCGAGCATATGGACCGAGCAGGAAATACAGGGATCATAGGCACGAACCAGCATTTCAAGCTTTAAGGTTATATCTTCTTTGGACTCTTCGATTATTTCCGGCACCAGTTTTTTCATATCATCGTCAATATTTGCCAGATTTTGTCCGGTAGGAATAACACAATTAGCCGCTTCAATATTTCCCTGTCGATTGTATGTATAGTCATGGAAAAGTATTCCCCGTGGTACTTCAGTCGTTGCTATTCCTCTTCCATATTGGGTTATTTCATTATTTGCTTTTTCCGGCTTGATTCCCCCGGATAACAATCTATCCATTAGTTCTATGGAATCTTCTATACAGTGAGTAACTTCCACCATCTGGGCAACGGTATTCATATATGGATTGAAACAGGGTGCTGAAAGACCAAGCTTCTCAGCTGCCGCTTTTGCTTTGGGTTTTAAAAACTTATAGCTATTGTTAAAACGGGCCAAAGCACCTACAAAATAGGAAGACCGGTTGAAACGGGCATGCTTACTGGAGGAATGTGGCACGACAAATTCATTGGTCACCTCCAGATAATTTTCTACCGGAGTCGTACCGGAATCTGAAGAACAAATATCTCCATCATAAAAACTGTATTCCTTATCACTATATACACTGATATATTCTGTCTCTCTTGTGAAATCAGGAATTTTATCCGCTAATGAAGCGATAACCTCTATTGCGAATTTGACATCAGGCAATCCTTCTTCTACCAGTTTTTTGCGAAGATCGGTCAATTCCTTCTCAGTCGGCAGTTTAGTAAACCCACCTGGTACACAGGAAATCGGGTGAATCGCTCTGCCGCTTATCACATCACCGATATCATTTGCCAGACGTTTTAATCTGAGAGCAGCCAATACGACTTCTTTATGTGTGTTGATCAAAGAAAAAACAGAACCCACACTTAAAAGATCCGGTGTGGCCAGAAATAAAGCATGAAGAGTATTACTCTGACATGTAGCGCCATGAATCAAAATTTTTCTTAATACCTCCGTTTGCCCGGATATTTCGATTCCGAGGGCCGCTTCTGTTGCTTTGAGGGATGTCATTTGATGGCCGAGGGCACATATTCCGCATATTCTCGATGTAATAATTGCCACTTCCTGGAAATTTCTTCCCTTAAGCATCGCTTCAAAATATCTCGGTGGTTCAACAATTTCCAGTTGTGCTTTCTGGAGTACACCCTGTTTCATATCTATAACAATATTGCCATGCCCTTCAACCCGGGTTACATGGTGAACATCAATCTGCAAATCTTTTTTCATAATAATCCCCCTTCCTAATCAATTTCATTGGCACAGTACATTTTCATCCGCTTCATCGCTTCATGGGTAGAGAGATTATGAAGCTTTAACATTTCAATAGCACCATTCTCATTTACATTTGAAACCAACCCACGGCATCCTGTACAATATTGACCATTGGAAGGACAAATCGCTCCGCATCCTGCACGGGTAACCGGCCCCAGACAGAACATCCCTTTATCCAGGACACACTCATTCTCCTTCTGTTTACATTCCACACAAACCGCATAATCGATTATCTCCGGTTTTCGACCAAGGACGAGAGATTTAAAAATGTGCAGATATTCAGGTGTACTCATCGGACACCCACGAACTTCGTAATCAACTTTCACTATGGCACTGACCGGCTGTACCGGAATTGAAGGGAAAAGATATTTATCTTCTCCATAAACAGTTTCCTTTACCCACTCCGGGGGATAGAGATTTTTCATAGCATTGATACCACCGGATACAGCACAGGAACCCAGGGCAACCAATATTTTGCTTCGTCGTCTGATATCATGTATTCTTTCCACACAAGTCGGTGTGCTGATACTTCCTTCTATAAAAGCTATATCGTATTCATCAGCCCTATCATCCATCGCTTCACGAAACTCGACAATATCAACCAGTTCCAGGATATCCAGCAAATCATTTTCAAAATTTAGCTTATTTAATTGACAGCCTTCACAGCTGGTGAAATCAAAAAAAGCTACCCGTGGCTTACTCATATCGCTTCCTCCAACTGTTTTATGCGGGGATAGGGATAAACGGGACCTTCCTGACAGACATAACTATTATTGATCTGACAGTGACCACATTTACCTACCCCACATTTCATTCTGCGCTCAAGAGATAAATATATGTTTTCATCGGGGATTCTCTTGCTCTTCAAGGCAAGCATTACAAATTTATACATTATTGGAGGTCCGACAACGGTCGCAATCGTATTGCTGGTATCCAATTTCAGCGGTGGTATCAAGGTAGTAATTACACCCACATTACCTTTCCAGTCTTCATCCGATCGATCAACGGTCATATGAAATTCGATATCATCCTGATTTTGCCAAACTTCAATATCCTCTTTGAACAGAATCTCAGAAGGATTTTTTGTACCGTATAATATCATGAGACGACCAAAATCATCACGTTTGGCAATGGTGTAATCTATCAGTGATTTTAAAGGTGCGAGACCGATACCACCACAGACAAAGAGCATATCTTTCTTCTGAAATGGCTCCACATCAAATCCATTACCAAATGGTCCACGGATCCCTAATTGGCCACCCTTTTCCAGAAGATGCATTTTATCGGTCAGGCGACCTGTTTTACGCACAGTCAATTCAAAACCCGGGGTTTTTGTCGGTGAAGAACAGATTGAAATTGGAGCTTCTCCGTAACCAAAAATCGAAACTTCCACAAATTGTCCAGGCTTGTGCCCTAAAATTTGATCTTCGGGCAATATGATCTCAAATCTTTTTTCTGTCTCAGTTAATATATCAACCTTTAGAATTTTTGACATTAAGGGATTATATAATTTCTTTGATTCAACAGCCATGGCTTCCATCAAATGACTCCTCAAATCTAGATAACTTGTTTTTCTTGCTGCTCTGTATAATCAACAATTAGATCATTTATAATATCTACGATATTGATCTGGGCCGGGCAAAAACGTGAACATCTGCCGCAACCAACACACTGTAACTCGCCGGATTCTTCGGTTATGTATTTAAACTTTCTAAACAGTCGGTGGCGGGTTCGAAAACTCAGTTTATCCCTGAAATCATCTCCTCCGGCCACTTCAGCAAACGAATTCAACATACAACTATCCCAAAACCGTTCGCGTTTACCATTAATCATATTTAAATCGACTTCATCGCGCACATCAAAACAGTAACAGGTGGCGCATAAAAGATTACAGGTTCCACATCCAACACATTTTTCTGCCACCTTATCCCAAACTTTTGAGTGATATACATGTTCAAAAACCTGTGGCAAGCGATTGTAATGATATTTAATTTTGGCCTTGAAGTGTTTGTCAGTGATCTCAAAATCCAGAGGTGTATCAACCAGGACGCCAGCGCCAAATTCAGAAAGCATTTCTCTGCCGGTTTCATTGACTTCAAAGACCAGGTGCCCGTTCTCAACCGGTTCAAAAAAAAGACAAAATCCTTCTAATTTTTCAATTTCAATTCCGACCGATTTTGAAAAATGCCATTCATCAGGTTCAAAGGAAATACCAATAAAACAGGAATTTTCTCTTTTGCTCAGGTAATTTGATTCCGGATTTCCTTTTGTAAAGCTGTAATCCAGACGTCGAATGCTCTGCATCTCGTAGGAATGAATAGCAAAAAATATTTTTTTCTCTTCCACAACCTCCGGTTCAGAGAAGGAATTATCAGTGAGATTAAAATTTAGAAGTGTTTCCTGTGGTGGCAGAAAAAACTTTTTTAAGGGTTGTATGGTTCGGGAATAGTCGAAAACCACCTCATTCACATCATCAACTTTTTTAAAAGAATAGGAAGTTTCGCCTTTCTTATGCGGGGCAATAACCGTTCCTTTTCCGATCAGATATTCAAGAAATTTAATCGATGTATCCTGATCGAAAAAGTATCTTTTCATTTGATCGAACTTGATAATATTTTCACTATACATGCCACACTCCACTTTCATAAAATCCAAAATCGATTATCCTTAAATAATCAACTTCCGTGCCATAAATAGATCTTTTTTATTATCCTTTTTATTTACAATAGGTTATAAAAATATCTTCAGTGAGGATTGTGGATTATTGAGGATTTTGTTCAGTTTTTATTCTTATTAACAATAAAAACTGAAAAGATTTTTGTTAATTTTGAGAAGGGGGTTAGATGCAATATACTGGTCGGAGCG
>JAGLYF010000009.1 GCA_023132435.1 Calditrichia bacterium
ACACATAAAAAGTTGATCTGGAGAATGATTACACCGACAGCTTTTTTTCCCTATTGTGCCCCTATATTTTATCGTCCGGTAGACGAAAAATCACAAAAAACAATACAGAATCAACTCAATATCACCGCAAGTTTTGAAAACTATTTACGAAACTACTATGACTACTGGATCCTTGATATATCTTCGAGTAGTAAGGATATACGCTCCTACCTCTGGAAGGGGGCAACCGCAGAACCCCGTTATAGCTATGTCGTTTCTCTGAAAAACAGAGAGGAAATATTCGATAATTTTAATCAGAGCATTCGTAAGAAACTCAAACAGGCTGAAAACCAAAAGGCAATTGTTAAAGAATCGACTGATCCAAAGTTATTAATCGACTTGATCAGTAAAAGCTATCGACGTCATGGCATAAAGCCAATTGTGTCAGAAGATCATTTAAGGTTTTTTCTTAGTAAGGTTATTGATTTAGATCAGGTGAAACTGTTTTATCTTGAATTGAATGGGAAAATCACTGCAGGAAGATTGGTGGTTGTGGATAAATTAACTGCATATGATCTTTTGGCAGGAAGTGATGATTATACAGGTTTTGGTTCTGCTTATCTGGTTGCCTCAATTTTAGAAAAATTTGCCGTGACTATTGAGCATTTCGATTTCCTCGGTGCGGATCATCCCCAGATTGAACAATTTAAACGCGGATTTGGTGGAGAATTAACACAGGGATTTCGAATCACTAATAATCCCAAGATGCCACTCTCCTGGATCATCAGGTTATATCGTAATTATTTATATAGAGAGCGGGTACTATGACGGTAAACTTTTTGATCCACAAAGAATATTTTTCCCGACGATTAGAATATGTAGTGCGTTCTATCGCCGGCAGACTAGGGTACCCCTACAAAATTATATCGCAATCAAAATCTGTTAAAAAGCAGGATCTAACGATCACATACTTACCAGATAAGAATCTCGATCAGTTACCCCAGTACGCCAGTTTGAGTATTTATAACTCGGAACAATTAGATCTATTAGATCAGGCTGAACGATCAATAAATTTATTTAAACAGGATGGGCAAACTATACCGATTGTTGGAAAAAGAATCATATCTGATGATTTACCGGGCTGGAAAGCAGGTAAAAACGGGATTTTTTATAGAAAGAACAGATCAAATTCCTGGCTTGTTCCAGTGGACATTTTTTTGAACGTTTTTTTCCATTTTAGCCGGTTTGAAGAGAAATGGCGTCATTTTACAGAAGAGACAGCTACGGATCATTCCTCTTCAATTCTCTCCCGCTATCAGAATCTGAAGGTTCCTGTTGTGGATGTTTTAATTTCTTATCTGGATGTTATAATCCGGGAAAGGATCAGGCAGGATAAAAAAATTGCAGTGAGAGTTTTGCCCTGGCCTGGTGGTGAAGATATGGGTGTGGCATTTACTCATGATGTGGATATTACAAGAGGTGTAAGATTAAAGACGAGATTGGTTAAAACAGGAGAAGGATACATTTATAAATTGTTGGGGAAGTCTCAACCCCTGGCAGATGCAAAAAAGGAGATAAATGAGAAGGATGCACAATCCTGGAATTTACCTGAACTGATTGCTCATTATAAAAAAAGAAATTGGACCGCGACTTTCTTCTTTATTGCCAAGATTATGGAAGGAACACATCTGCGTTATAACATATTCTCCAGAAAGTTCAAGAGATTATTTAAACAGTTGATTGATGATAACCATGAGATTGCCCTGCATCCAAGTAAATTTGCTTTTGACCGGCCCAGGTATTACCGGGAGGAAAAAAGAAAATTGGAAAGTGCCAGCGGCGTAGAAATCAACGGAATGCGTCAACATTACCTCCGCGCAAAATTTCCCCGTTTATGGGTACTTGCTGAAAGAGCCGCACTGAGTTATGATTCATCTCTTGGATATAACTTTCAGGTCGGATTTCGGGCTGGAACCTCACATCCCTTTAAAACTTTCGATGTTTTTGAAAATAAACCGCTATCCCTGACAGAATTTTCACTTTATTTGTTTGAATATAACCTGCCAGGTTCAGGAGAGGATATAGAGCAGTCAAAAAAAACCATCTCAGATTTAGTGCAGGAAGTTTCAAAGTATAATGGATTGTTTGTGAGTTTACTTCATCCTAGTAATTTTGTTCATAATCCTTATAAGGAATTATGGGAATACCTTGAAAAAATCCTACTCCGGAAAAATCTGTTTGTTTCGACTCTAAGTGGGCATCTTAAATGGCTGCGCGCCCGTGAACGAATAACTATAAATATAATTTACAGCAGGAAGAATCTACCTCAGATTGATATCTCTTTACCCGGAGATCAAAAGAAAGTTTCTATTGAAGTACTTGGTGATGTGAAACCGGTTCCTGGTGAAGAATACGAATTGGAAAAGATTCAGAAGGGATACTTTTGTCTTTCAGCAACTGAATCAAAAGTTAAGATCTCACTCAGTAAGATAAGCCGGTCTTAAAATGAATATATGCCACCTGACTATAAATACAATAGAGTATGAACGGCGAATTAAGAATCAAGCGGAAAGCTCTAAAAAATCAGGTGACAGCGTATGGATTGTGGCTTTGGGCAAACCTGGCGAGACTTATGAGGAACAGGATGATAATTTTCATCTTTGGCGACTTATAACCCCCTTTTATAAAGGAGGTCCTCTCAAGTTCATCCATTATAATTTAAAAGTCTTCTTTTTTCTTATTTTCAAACCATTGGAAATCCTTCATTGTCATGATTTGTGGACAATACCCGCTGCCTATACTCTTAGTCTGATGAAAAAATTCAGACTTGTATATGATGCGCATGAATATTTTGCGGGGCTTGAGATATTTAAAAAAAATAAAATTAGAAAAAAACTCTGGATGTTGGTTGAGAGGGTGGCAATTAAACATGTCGATGTTCTCATTACTGTTTCAGAGCCAATAGCTGAGTTATATGCGCAAAAATATCCAAAGCTTAAGAATATAGAAGTAATCCGAAATTTGCCCAAACAGGAAGTCGTCCCGGAAAATTCACACAACAGTTATTTTCCTGTCACGGATAAAAAAATAGTCCTGTTTCAGGGACATTTCAGACCTGGCCGGGGGTTGATGCAGCTGATTGAAGCGATATCCTTGATTGATGAGGCTTATCTGGTACTTATCGGAGGTGGAGAATTAGAAGAGGAAATTCGGGAAAAAATCAAGACCTTAGATATACAGAACAAGGTCTCATTAATTGGGTATCTTCCAATGGAACATTTGATTACTACTGCAGCCAGAGCAGATCTTGGTATTGTTCTCTTTGAACCAACATCTCTAAACTATACCTATGCTTTACCTAATAAATTCTTTGAATATATAATGGCTGGTATACCTGTCCTGGCCAGTAACCTTGAAACCTTTAAGGATTATATTGATAAATACAAATTTGGTTTAACCGTCGATCCCCATGATATTCGGGCAATCGCTCAGGCGATTAAAACGATGATATCGGACGAGAAACAGATGAAACAATGGCGTGAAAATGCACAGCGTGCTTCGAAAATACTTAATTGGGATAATGAATCACATATACTGCTAAAAATTTATGAACAGACTAAATGATAAATATATTTTAACCGGGATAATCTTGTTGGGTGCGTTGCTGCGATTTGGGGGTATCTTCGAAGGACTTCCTGCTGTTTATAATTCAACCGAGCAATTTCTTGCTAAGTATACATTAAAAATGGCTGCAAATCGGACGTTGGATCCGGGTTTCTATATTTATCCGAGTTTATATCAATATTTTTTACTTATGCTTTATGGAATTTACTACCTGTTTGGTTTGTTATTTGGTATTTTTCAGGATTCTTTTGACTTTGCAGTTCATTATCTTATTAATCCATCAGGGATTTTTTTAATCGGGCGAATATCAAGTGTGTGCCTGTCAATTATATCTATATGGATAATATATAATCTTGCGAAAAAAAGATTTTCCGGACAACTAGCTCTTCTCTCAGCATCATTTATGGCTTTCTCTTATTATATACTGGTTTTTTGCAGATACGCCATACATGAATCTTTTTTAATATTCTTCACCGTGCTCGCCTTGGATAGATTTTGGGAATCTCTACACAATCAACCGTATAAAATCTTATTCTCAGCAGGATTATTTTCGGGTCTCGCCATTGCCTCAAAGTATAATGCCGGATTTCTGGTTTTTGGTTTAATTCTATCTGTCTATTTTTCATACAGACGTTTTAATGATCGTATTCATTTGAGATTGATATATGCATTCGCTGGTTTGTTTATCGGATTTCTACTTCCAAACCCATATTGGTTGATCTCCCCAGAAAAATATTTAAGCGGATTTTATATGGTCACTGAACAAATGAACTACGGAATGCTTACGGAAAGAGCAACGATCTATATGTGGGAGATAGAACAAATACTTACCCATGAGTTATTACTCGGTGTCCTATTTATAGTATCGACGGTGTTTGCCCTGTTAAAAAGAAATCAATATGGCCTGATATTATTAAGTATAGTGCTGCCTACTTATTTATATGTTGGAAGTTGGGATAAAAAAGGTATTGATTATTTGCTTGTATGTTGGCCTGCCTTTATTCTGTTGACAACAGACTACTTAAACAACTATTGGAAAAAAATAAAGGTAAGAAGCAGATTAACTATCGGCATTATATTTATTGTCTTATTTCCGCTCTTGCTGTTCAATATGTATCACACTATATTGCTCATACTTCCAGATACGCGTCAGGATGCCAGTGAGTGGCTATTAACGAATATGGGGTCCAAAGATAAAATATATTACGATAAAAACGGCTATGATTTAAAGTTGATTGATATTCGACGATATACAGAATATGGTGCACATGCGAAATTTTTAAATAACGAAATTAAGGATCGTTTAAATTCATACAAAGATTTAAAAAGAAATGTAAATTTTGTAATGAGTGTGGAATATCTGGTAGATCTCGCAGAAGATTCTGTTTTTTTGGATAGTCAGATGCTTCATTCAGCAACCAGGTGGAAAAGTCTGGATGAAATTATCAAAGAAGGAGTGACCTGGATTGTTATAAATATAGAGTTTAAGCAGATATATAGTGGGCAACAATATAAAAAAGTACCTGAAAGTCAGAAAAATATCGATGCAATGAGGTCATTTTATTCCAATTTGGAGAAAAAATATCGTCCGATAAAAGTCATCAAAAACAATTTCTGGAGAAACGGGCCTGAAATTCTGATTTACAACTTACATAATAAAGACTACTCAAGACCGTATGGACCGAATGAATTCAATTAAAAATATTTTTCAAGAAAATTATCTTATCATACTTTCCCAGATAATTAACATCCTACTTGCTCTTATTATAACTGTGATTGTTACGCGTCATATTGCCGTAAATGAGTTTGGAATCTTAACTCTGTTTATTACAATTATATTAGTAATTTCCATCTTTGTTGACTTAGGATTGGGTGAATCCTCCGCACAATTTATTGGAGAAGTTGCAGATCAGGAAGTCTCCAGTCAAATCATAGGCATAACCTTTATATTTAGCATCGTTATCGGTATTGCATTTTCGCTCATTATTCTGGCTTTATCAATGTTTGTTGACACTCTATTTCAAGTAAAAATAGGTTCATTATTCAAGCAATATTGGATATATCTTGGAGCCATTCCAATTTATGAGCTCTCAAAGGCCATGAGTAAAGGAACTGGTTTGCTCAGACAGTGGGCAGTAATTAATATTTTGCCGAGGTTATTTTTTTTATTTGGGCTGCTAATTATATGGCAAAGAGGGACAATACAATTATCCAGTATAGCTTTTGTATTTTCAATGTCATATATTTTAAGCGTTATTATAAATCTGTTTATATTAAAGCCATCATTTAATTTTGAGGGAATAAATCGTCTGGAAGTATTAAAGAGGGTAAAAACGTTTGGATACAAGGTGATGCTCAGTAGCCTGGTTTTTAATGCAAATATTTCACTGGATAAACTGTTAATATCGGTAATGTTAACCTCTCAAACGCTTGGAATTTACCAATTCGCCGTCATGGCCTCAAATCCAATCGTATTATTTTCACGTTCTTTAGGCATAAGTGGATTTAGCAAATTTATACATCAAGATAAAATTGCTTCGCGTGTTCATTCAATTAACCTGCTTGCTCTTGTTATACAGAGCATTCTCTTATATACCTTATTTCCAGTATTTCTATCTGTTTTTAATTTAGAAAAATATATGGCTGCTCACCAATATCTACCACTTGTACTCGTAGCACATATCTTTTTAGGTTTGAAACAACCATATAGTTTTTATTTTATTGCTCATAAATGGGGTAGTGATTTGCTCAACATCTCTCTCATAACGCTTATTACATCTTTTGTGATCTATTTAGTCAGTATATATGTGTGGGGCATTTATGGTGCTCCGATCGGATTAGTTTATACTTATCTGGTTCTTTGGGGCATGCTTAAAATCAGATATGAAAAAAACATCAAATTAAACACCAAATAACTTGAGAAAATAATATGCCGGGTATTGGGGGTTATTGGACATCTCATTCCAAATTACCGTGGGGGAATAAAACACAAAAATTTATTAATCCCATGGTTTGGAGGAAAAAAGATCAAATTAAAGTGATCAATGTACCAGACAAAGGTGTATTATTAACTTCTGTAGCCAGTCCAACCCTGAATATATCGGATGTCGATAAGGATCGAATATATTATTCGGTTTTTTACGGAAAACTGTATTCGATAAATAATGAAAAAGCCCTCACAGAACTTGATATATCACATCGATTAATAGTCGATGAATATCTTAAGAACGGTCCGGAGTTTTTGGCCAGAGTGGAAGGGGCTTATCTATTGGCAATCTATGATTACTTGCGAGATGAATTATCAATTATGAATGATCCTTTCGGTTCTTTACCCCTGAATTATTATTTGAATAAAAACGAATTAATATTTTCCTCACAGATACAATCTATTCAATCTTTAATATCAACAAGACTGGATGAATCTGCATTTGCAGAACACCTCTCAATGGGTATAACCTTAAACGGTAAAACATTTCTGAAAGATATTTATAGACTGTGGCCAGGTACTGTAGTAAAAATCAGCAGACAAGGGTATGAAAAGATACATTATTTTAAACCAGTTTATGCGATATCTCCTGAGATGAGCATAAAGAGAAAACTTAAAATGACACTAGATAATTTTAATACTTCTATAAAGGAAAACTTAAATCCTGATTTAAATACTGCTGCTGCACTCAGTGGTGGATTTGATTCGCGTCTTATATGGGGTGCAGTTTACAGTCAGAATATCCCGGCTACTGCCACGACTTTTGGAGAGACTGCTGCTTTAGATATAAAAATTGCATATTTAATTGCAAAGACATTAAATATATCACATGAAGCGTTCATATTAAACCAAGAAACATTAACCAATTTTACTGACAAAGCTGAAAAACTGATCAATATGACAGAGGGATTTACAAATGTCGAGTCAACAATTGTAATTCCCTATTACCAGTGGTTAATAAGAAAATATCAGGTAATGATTGATGGAACGGGCAGTGCTCTCTATCGCAGGCAAGTGTTTAGGCGAAATTCCAGCATGTTAAGATCAAAGGATGTATTACCGGTTTTTATATTTAATTCACATCAGTTCGGCGATGGGGAAACTGATCCTGATAAAGCTGCCTTTTTAGCCGATCATCAGTCGGAAATTTTTTCAAATTTAGAAGAGTATTTTACAAAATATAGAGATTATGGCACCATAAAAGATCTTATAGATCTATTTTACTTACATCATTATATAGGTTTTCGTTTTTCTTCAGATATAATGCTTCAAACTCAGTACATAGATTTTTTTCATCCATTTTGTAATACCTCTATTTATCAACTAATTCGTGGTTTTAGTGTAGGAGAAAGAAGAAAATTGTTATTTCATAAATATGCTATCCATCATTTTGAATCTCGTCTTGAATCGATTCCCCTGGTGAATTCGGGATTATTGGTGCCGTATCGTGGTTTCAGGATGAAACGCGTAATACCGATAGGACTAGCTATTCTAAATGAGCGGTATAAGATCAACATTATACCGAAGCGATACAAAAGATGTCCGGTATTTAATTTTAAAGAAGCTTATAGAGAAAACCTCTTACCCTTCGTTGAGGATATATTGTTGGACCACAAAACCCAAAGCCGGCCTTTCTGGAATGGTAAGGTTTTAGAGCGAAATCTGCGTTTACACCGGGAACAGAAGATTAATTTTACCAGCACCATCACAAATATTATTACAGCTGAATTATTTCTAAGAAGGTTTATAGATGCCAGCTGAAGAATATCCTCTGATTTAACGTTTCTGCCTGAGGGATTAAATTATATCATCAGGATTGAATCCATTCAATTGTTTTCTAATGGTGGATGAGTAACTGCAAATGCATCGACTTCATTTATTCCAGATTTCTTTAAGGCTTTTGCACAGGCATCGATTGTACTACCGGTAGTAATCACATCATCGATCAATAATATGCGTTTTTCATGATTTTTTTGGGGGCAGTTGAATGCATCCAACATGTTAAGATCCCTTTGTTCTCTAGACATTTTAGTTTGAGAGGATGTTGGGCGAATACGCAACAAATGCTCGCTTTTAACTGGTATCTGATATATTTTTGAAAGAGCGTTTGCGATCTCTTCACTTTGATTATATCCCCGTTCCCGTTTTCTGGTCTTATAAAGGGGAACCGGCACTATGGCATGGTAAGAACCATATTGTAAATTAGAAAATCTTAATTTTGCCTCACAAGCAAAATATTGGGCCAGTGTAAGATGCCGTTTATATTTTAGCAGATGAATTAATTGCCGGATCTTATCCTCAAATTCAAACAGGATAAAGAGGTTATCAAAAGATCTGTTACTTAATGATTGATCGAGCTTACCGTCAAATGCCGGTATCTCAGACCAGCAATTCTCACAAATTATTTTGTGGCCGGGATGTAAATAGCAATCGCAAATGTAGCAAATTGGTGGGAAGAATACATCAACTATTGGATCAAAGATTTGTCTCTTAAAATATTTGCCAATCGTGTTTTGCATATAAAAATCTCAACATTAATATTTACCTACATTAAGTCGTAGCAAATAGGATACCAATGATTAAGAGTTAGGCAGTGAGAAATGTTAACGTGTTAGTAGAAGATATAAAAAAAATGTAGAGAAGTTGCATGTCGAAGACCCCGTTTTACGGGTGCAACATCTCTACATTTAAGTATAAATAAATGAAAAATTATTTTAATGTGGAATATTAAAATTCGTAAACAAAGGAAACAACCGGTTCGATCCGTTCCTGGGGAGTATATACCCCGGGTGAAGTCTCGATAAAATTCCACCGGTAGCGTAAAGACACCATTAAAAACCCGTAGGCCACATATCCCAGTTCCATCACAGCCTGTGAAAAAATATCGAGTGTCCGGGCATCCTCAAATGTTTCAATATTTGTTTTATCATAATAAGCGATAAACCGGACGTCGGGAATAACATCCATCAATCGCGCTTCAAGATGGAGGATACCACTATGGGAAATTCCGTCCTGTTGTTGATAACTACCGGCCAACCTGAATAATCCGGCCACCTGACCACCCAATAATCCAAATACGCCCTTAGAGGCTTTCATCTCCGCAAGCCTGCTTTTTTTATCCAGGCCATTGGGCAGATTACGCTCCAGTTCATAAAGAGTATTAAAATAGCTGGGCATAAACTGATCTCCAAGCCAACGCCTTTCAAATCTTATATCTAAATCAAAGACTCCGGCGATATTTGGAAATCCCACATTGATACCGGCAACTTTACCCTCTCCAAAATCAGTGAATTTTGCATAGTCAAAATAGAGAACTGTCTTAAATACCTCGCTCTTAACCAGGGGAAGTCCGACATCAACACCCCACTCGGTTACACCATCATCAGTTTCTTTATTGCCATCAGGATTCTGGTCAGTGACAGCCGTTCCACCAAATTCCAGGTTGCTAAGAATGGGAACCTTGAGAGAAAATAAGGGACGTACATAAAGACGTCCTCCATAGAGTTGGATATTTCCCAGGTCACTTACGCCTGTTTCTATTCCCACATAGTCAAAATCGAGATCCAGAACAGCGCCGAATTTTCTGTTATCGTAGTTTGCTTCATTACTGTATTGCCACATTATAAATCCATGTCCAATCGTTGCCGCCACAAGTGATCCCAGACGGATGTAAACAGGATTACCCTTTTGTCCATAGCGGGCATATCGAATGGAGCGGGCAATAGCTGAAGCATCTTCCCATCCTGTAGTCCGGAATTTAAAATTATCCTGATTATCAAAGAGTAATTCAAGTCTTAGTCCCAGGCCGAATTTTCCGAATGTAAATTCCGGGGTTAATGATACTGTCGTATAAGGCCTGCCATCGATCCAGGTCATACCAACCCCACCATTGAAATAGTTTGGATCTACAGCATTCGGAAAAGGAGACTGAGCATTTAAAGGTACGATAAGAAGTAATGCCAGTAATATCGTGATTAGAGATTTCATATTAATACCTCACATATGGGTAATCATCTGGTGAAACGATTATATAAATATATCGGCATAATATGTCAAATGTTTAGAAAAATCTTCAAATGTAGAGGATTCTGAACAGATTTTAGATCCTTTTATTCCCGGAAAAGTGTCGAATATCTGGTCACTTTAAATGTCGAAAATCCAGTCACTTTACTGATTAGCAGAATAAAATTTAGACAGTTTTAAATTAAATGACAACAATAATTTTATTATATCATATTGTTAATAAACAAGTTATATAAAATATCATCCACAAATTAATTTTTTTTGGCATAATAAATGCGAATTCTGCTCTTCGCCGGGTAACTATCACATTAAAAGGAGGAGAATTGACCATGCAGAATACGAATTCAGATCATATTTGGCAGACATACAAAGCAACAGGAAATCCAGAACTGCGTCAGGAATTAACATTACAATATCTTGGATTGGTCAAATATGTGGTTCGAAAAATGATAAAGAATTATCCTCCTGCTATTGAAGAAAAGGATTTGTATCATATCGGTACTCTAGGTCTTGTAGAAGCCCTCGAAAGATTTAATCTTGAGTATGGCATCAAATTTGAAACTTATGCCATTCCCCGCATTAAAGGTTCGATCATTGATGAATTGAGAAAACTGGACTGGATCCCGAGATCGTTAAGAAGTAAAACGAATATGTATAAAGAAAAAACGGTCGAATTGGAACAAAAATTTGGCGGATCATTTACAGACGCAGAAGTATCACACGGTCTTGGAATTAATGAAGATGATCTTAATAGTTGGAAAAAGGAGATGAACGGATTGAACATGCTTTCCCTGGATAAACCAGTTGATGAATCAAATAGTCAAAACCTCTATGATATGATCGAAGTTGAAGATGATTCTTATGTTGAAAACAATATAGAAGAGGAAGAAATGAGGAAAATTTTGCTCGAAGCAATCAAGCAACTGCCCGAGAAGACCCGATTAGCAATTACCCTGTATTATTATGAAAAACTCACTTTCAAGGAAATCGGACAGTTATTAAATGTATCTGAATCGAGAATCTCTCAGATTCATTCAGAGACAATGGCAAAACTGAAAAAAACTATCACAAAAATGATCTACGCCTAGCACGAAATGTATTCCACACAGTATAAATTTATTTGCACTTAAATCATCTTATATCTTATATTAATGATATTTAATAACTTAAATATCATTAATATATCATGACATCCAGTAAAAAAAACAAAATTCTAATCGTTGAAGATAAACAGGAGAATATGGATCTCCTGGTTTATTTCTTACATCCGCAGGGGTATGAAATAATCAGTGTGTATGATGGTCTCAGCGCTTTGCAAAAAGTTGAGGAAGAGCATCCGGATATCATTTTACTTGATATAATGCTTCCCAAGATGGATGGATATGAAGTATGCGGGAGACTAAAAAAAGATCCGGAGACGAAATTCATTCCGATTATAATGCTTACAGCCCTGAAAGAATTAAAAGATAAGGTTCGTGCTCTCGAAGTAGGTGCGGATGATTTCCTTTCTAAACCCTTTGAAAACATTGAGTTACTCGCCAGGGTAAAATCTTTGCTTCGTCTTAAAGAATATCACGATGAACTTCAGAGTAAAAATCTGGAACTAGCGGAAAAGAATGATTCATTGATACGTATGGACAGGTTTAAGGAGGATTTAACAAATCTGATTATCCATGATATGAAAAATCCACTTTTTGTTATTCAGGGCAATCTCCAAATGATGTCGATGTCCATGGAGAATGTTCCGCCAGAGATTTTAAAAAAATACGCCCAGAGAATTGAGCGTAGCAGTCAGCAATTGTTACGAATGGTTGTCAACCTCCTCGATATATCCAGAATTGAGGAAGGTACAATTGATTTAAAAAATGACCACGCAAATATCAATGAAATCATCGATAAAATTATTGAGAGAATTAAAGATTATCCTGAAAATAAAAATAAAGAAATACTTGTTGATCTTAACAGCAATTTACCGGAACTGACAATAGATAGATCTGTGATGGAACGCGTTTTTGAAAATCTGATCAATTTTTCCATTACCAATCTTGTTGATGAGGGAAAAGTAACGATTACAACCGCTGCAGTAGATGATCAAAAAATTCAATTTGTAACCCATGACAATGGCACCCAGATTCCCAAGAATTATTATGATAAAATATTCGAAAAATTTTCACAGACGGAAATCAAAGACAGTGGTTATCGGGTTGACCGCGCCTTAGGGCTGACATTCTGTAAAATGGCAGTAGAAGCCCATAAGGGAAGCATGTGGTTGGATCTGGAAACCAAGGTGGGAAATAAATTTATCATCGAGTTGCCGATCAGCGGTTCCTGAAAATAGGATAATCTTTTATCCCCGTAAAGAATCTAATCTTCACATCATTAAAGTTTTCTTCAGCCTCACCGATTATAATACATTATAAATAGTCTGCGGATAGTTATTTGAAATGAAGAAAAAGAAAATGAACAAAGAAGAAACAGAGATTTCTTTTCAAGAACAGAAGATCGACTTAATTCGACTTCGTATTCAAAATGGATTTTATGAAAATAATCGCGTACTGGAAAATGTCGTAAAATCGATTCTGAAAAACGAGATAAAGAATTAATATCTGATTTATCAGGAATTCCGCAGGATTTTGCATTTACCAATCCTTATCTTAAATCGCCTCAGAACGTACTTTTTACTTGACTTTTAGACTGTCATTTGGGAAATTCAGTCATTCTACCACAGAGAAGTTATTTTTAGTTACCTGAAAATAAATCTATTCAACCGTATTTCATAGGAGGGAAATTAATGAGCAAGCAAGAGCTAGTAAACTATGTTGCAGACAAAACTGGTCTTTCCAAAAAAGACGCAGAAGCTGCATTGTCAAGTTTTGTTGATGGTGTCAAATCAGCTCTCAAAAAAGGGGATAGCGTAACATTGGTTGGTTTTGGTACATTTTCGGTAAGTCATCGAAAGGCCCGTACAGGTAGAAATCCTCAGACCGGTGCAACGATTCAAATTTCCGCACGCAAAGTTCCTGTATTTAAGGCAGGAAAAGGTCTAAAAGAAACTGTTAATTAAGCATTACCGGGCGGTTTTAACCGCCCTTTTTTTTATAATAATTTGTTGATACTGCCTAATTTCGCTTTTAAGTCATGAATATGTTTATTTTTCCTAAACCTCTTAGATACTTTTCTTTTTTTACACTTATATTGTTACTCTCTTTTTTAATCATTGGGTGTTCGACATCTGAAAAAGTCACGAAGACTTCTGAGCAGATATCAAATCTTAAAATTTTACAGGATAAAATTTCTTATATAATCTCGGATCCCAATTTATTTAATGCCCAGATAGGGGTTTATATAGAATCGCTTGGTAATGGAGAGATCATTTTTACCCATAATGAACATAAACTGTTCATCTCGGCATCGAACATGAAGATATTTACAACCGCTACCGCCTTATTGCGATTTGGACCTGGTTTTACATATAAAACAAATATTTATCACAGTAATTCAATCAAAAATGGTGTTTTACAAGGAGATCTTGTAATAAAGGGAAGTGGTGATCCAACTATTGCTCCCAGATTCAGCAATGGCGATAGCCGGTTTTTTTTCCGATCATGGGCCGATAGTCTAATTGCCAAAGGGATCACTAAAATAGATGGAAATATTATTGGAGACGAATCATATTTTCAGACAGATCCTCTGGGCTATGGGTGGCAGGTGGATGATGAACCTTACTGGTATTCTGCTCAGATAAGTGCACTTTCATTTAATGATAATTGTGTAGATGTCACAGTTGTAGCCAGCGATAAAATTGGAGATTCACCTGAGGTATATCTGTCACCTCCGACCGATTATATCTCAATTGATAACAAAGCAGTGACGACAAAACCCGATTCAGTACGAACTATTTATCTTACCAGGCCACGGCTGCAGAATAAAATTCTTATCCGAAACGAAATTCCTGTAAATAAACCAAAATTCGTACAATCAATATCGGTGGAAGATCCTGCTAAATTTTTTATTCATGTTCTCCGGGAAGTTCTGAAAGAAAAAGATATAAGTATTAGTGGCGATCTTCAAGTTGTGAAAATCCCCGGTCAAATTGATTATTCTGATTACTCCCATGTTTTCACTCATCAATCACCTCCCCTTTCAGAAATTATAAAGGTTGTTAATAAGGAAAGTCAAAATTTATACACTGAGCAATTGTTGATTACACTAGCTGCAGAATATGGAAAAAATCCCTCAGCCACAGCTGGCGTAGAAGTCGTTAACAGCACCTTGTCAAGGATGGGAGTATCAAAAAATGAGTTTTCGATGCGCGACGGATCGGGCTTATCACGCTTTAATCTCATATCTCCTTTTACAGTGAGCCTGCTTCTGAGATATATGTCAAAACATGATTATTTTCCTTATTTTTATGATTCGTTACCAATTGCCGGGGTTGATGGTACCCTGAAAAGAAGAATGACAGACAGTCCGGCAGTAGGTTTTGTCCGGGCAAAAACCGGATATGTAGGGCATGTTCGAAATTTATCAGGCTATGTTGAATCGGCAGGTGGCGAAATTTTTTTATTTTCAATCCTGGTTAATAATTACCTTCACCCGACGCCATCTGTTAATATTCTTCAGGATCGAATCGGAATTTTACTTGCGAATTTTGAGCGATAAGTTTATACTTAATAAAAAATTAGTCATACGTCCATTTGTTAATTTAAAGTTTGCTTCTTTCATAATAATTGATATAATAATGAAAAGATGTAGTCCATTTTTAAAATGGACTACATCTGGCGAAATATTAATATGACAGAGACCTGAACGTGACTGACAAACCCGAAAATAACCTGGATTTTGAATGGGAAATAAGAAGCGGATTTCTCATCATACAGGTGAAGGCCCGCAGGGCGACTGTGGATATGGCGCCTGATATTAAAGAGCGTCTATTTACTGAAATCGACAATGGAAATATTAATATTATCATAGATTTTAGTTATGTTGAATTTGTTGACAGTTCTTTTCTCGGGGCTCTGGTGGCCGGATTGAAACAGGTAAAGTCAAAAGATGGTAAAATTAAAATAAGCGGTTTACATCCCCATGTGCGTATAACATTTGAATTAACCCGGTTAGATCATTTATTTAAAATTTATCAGACTATCGAACAAGCAATGCGTGAAGCATAAAGCTATTCCTTCTTCTTCCTGTTAGTAGGCATACAGCATGTCGAAGACCCCGTTTTACGGGTGCCGTGTACCTACACACAACAGAGGGGTTAGTGGTGAGTTTTTATCACAGATAATAGGTTATAATTTTGAATAGCGAGTTAAAAAATGAAGGATTTTAAACAATAACAAACCATCATTATAGTTGATATAAAAAAGGGGAGTTATGTCATGAAATACCTTAAATATGCAGGGAGTTGAATGTGGTATTAATTCTCTCTAAAAACTATCCAACTTTTCCCGCAGAAAATTACCCCCCCTTTGTGAGGACGATAATCTTCACGTATATATCTTGTTTAATTTATAAAAAATCTTCAGACAAAACCTAAAAGTGTGAACGATCGTTCACATGGTATACTATCGTCCACCTGTTTTGGAACTTTATTGGAGAAATTCCTGCCGGCAATCGGATAAAATTTTCTTTTTAGCGAAAAAAATAGCGGTTTTAACAAAATATTGATACAAAATCACCTTTTATGGGGAAAAATAGTGTTGCGTAATAACCAAAAATAATATTTTAAGGCTGAAAATAGACAAAATTTGGTCTTGAGTGTGAACGATCGTTACACCTGTGAACGATCGTTACACCTGTGAACGATCGTTCACACTGAGCTTCATGGATCATTATGCTTTATTAGTCCTAACTAATTATATTTTCTACACTTAGTATTATATTCCCAAAATTGGCATGATATTTGACCTATTTATTTCAGAAAGAATGTCTTTTATGTCTGAATAATAAGGATTATACCAATTAAAGACACTGTTTTGATAAATGTTTCACTTGACCTGTTTAAAAACTATTTCAATTGATGGTCATTACATGAAAATATATAAAAAACAAAAATGAACTGATCATGATTATACTCAGTCTTCAGTTTTTTCTCAAATTAGAAATTGATTTTTGTATATTTGTTAGAGAACTCTCTTTTATAAATATAATTATTTCATGGAATGATTGGTTTGGTTGACATGAAAAGATTAAAATTCAGCGTTTGAACTATAAATATCCTGAAAATATTGTAATTAAATTCACAAAGCAGTATGACTAAAATTTAATTTTTTTATTATTTTAAAAAGCTCATTTATATCATTTATTCAGGCTTATTTATTTAACCAAAAAAAGGTCAAATAATTATGAGATGTATAATCTTTCTACTATTTCCTCTTTTGACATTTAGTCAGGAATTTCAAATCGCCTATGGGATGGGATTCAGTGTAGATCCCTTTACAAAACTTATCTATTACATAGACTCTTTTGACTACAAAATCAAATCAATTAATGTGGATGGCACAGGTGATACTGAAACCCCTTTTCCCACGATTCCCTCATTTGCCTATAATATTCATTTAAACATGCATTTAATATGAAAAAAATTAAACCTACTTTCCTCATCACCTTTTTTATTTTATCCGTTACAACTTTCAGTAACGCCCAATACAAGTTAAACATTGGGAATGTATGGCTATATGATTTGGATGGTACAGAGGAGAAAGTTTCTATTATCGACACGGTTACTCTTTTTGATTCTCTTCTATACTACGAATATGATGCGAAATCTCAGTGGTTAGGTAAAACTAATCTGAATTCTGTGAATACTGATGATGCCCGCCGTTTTTTTATCAGAAAAAAAGAAGACGGTTTGTTTGAACGGGTATTTACATATCCAAATTCAGATATAGAAATACAGCCATACACGTATAAAGAAAATGCACAATTGGGGGATAAGTGGATATATAATTTACATTATGACAACGACAGTACCGAAGTAGATACCGTTTGGGGAAAGGTAGAAGATGTTTTTATGGGACTTCAATTTGGCGAATGGATAGAAATCAAGAAGGTTCACTATTATTCGGACAACCCTCAGATAGTGACGGATTATTACAAATATTTTAACGAAAAATTTGGCGAATTAGCTACGGAGGGTTATCTCTACCTCTTCTTTTTAATAGGCTGCTATATCGACGGTGTTCTATATGGAGATACAAGTTTTACAGCACTTAGTATTGGCGACTCTGAGAATCATATCTTTACCTATCAGCTTGAACAAAACTTCCCAAATCCTTTTAATTCAAGTACCACTATTTTATATACCATTCCTGTAAGTGGAAATGTTAAAATTATAGTTCACGATATTACCGGTAGAGAAGTCGCTGTTCTAACAGACGAATATCATTACAGTGGAAACTACCAAATCACTTTCAACGCCAGTGAATTCAGGGCCCTAGCAAGTGGAATTTATTATTATAAGATAATTTCAAATCTATATAATGAAACAAAAAAAATGATTTATTTACGCTAAACCAATAAAAAGGATCAAAAAAAATGAAAAAACTAATATTAATACTACTATTTAGTATCTTCTAATTCATTACCTGACCATAAAAGTGCAGTACAAAAACTTGTTTTAATAAAATAAAATTAAGTCTCTTTAATATAGAGTTCTGCAAAATGACGTTTTTTGTCATTCCGGGCTTGACCCGGAATCCAGAAGACTCTTTATTTTCAATGGATTCCTCCCGCAGGTGCGGGACGGGAATGACAATGAGGCAAAAAGC
>JAGLYF010000090.1 GCA_023132435.1 Calditrichia bacterium
CGCTCCGACCAGTATATTGCATCTAGAACACAAACTTAATATTCGCTGCTGCCGAATAGCCGGTTGATTTTGTTGGCCACATCGCCTGATGCATAGCATAGGCCAGATCCAAATGGAAAAAACCGAGATGGAGACCCGTTCCCAAGCCAAGCAGATATTTCCATTTTCCACCAAAACTCATCCCGAGTCTTAAGGGGACAATCGGTGTCGGCAAATATTCAACACCAACTGCTATCTGTGCTTTATCCGAATACCCCAGCTTGTCTTCAAAAGCCTGTTCTAGATCTAAGGCCAGTGTGAGATTATCTTTCAGATCATAGGCGACTCCCAAATGAAAAACCAAGGGAATACGGGTTCTAAATTCTTCAATTGAATAGGTTGAGGTTGAAACGAGAGAATCTAACTCTCCAAAGTCTCCAATTTTTATAGAATCGACAACAAAGGTAACTCTGTTTTCTTCAAGCTGCTGGCTCCAGGTAATACCGGCGAATATATTTCTCAGGACCATGCTCACCGTCCAGTCATCTTTTATTTTTCCGGCTGCACCCAGATCAAAACCGAATCCTGAACCTCCCTGTCCGGTACGACTGATTACATCCATTGATGATACAATTGCGTTACTGGTTGTAACCAATGAGCCTTCTGCCCGGGTAACCTCCGCCATTGCTATCCCATTGTAATAGTTAACGTTTAAACCAACGCCAAATTCATCAAAGTATTTCTTGACCGGTATGGGATGTGAAAGTGAGAGGCTGAATTTTACTGCTGAGAAACCATCACCGTCAAAATCTTTAAAACTAAACTCTTTAAATTGATCCTGGTTACCCTTTAAATAAAGTTCTAATGTAGATTTAGGTATGACACCAATTGCCTTACCTATTCCCTGAACCGAAAGCCCGAATCTTCCAAAAAGTAAGCCTAATACATTTGCCTGAACATCTCCATTCACATCTAATCCTTCTTCAGGTATTAAGGCTAGCAGTTCTTCAATTTCATGCTGTTCCCAGTGACCACCATGTCCGGATTCTGTAAAATAACGCTTATAATCATCGATTGAGAGTGATGAATTAGCAGCATTAAAATTAAAACCAATAAGATTTATTTCCATACGGTTTTCATATTTTAAAGCCAGGTTAGCGGGATTCCAGGCAAAAGCATCCACACCCCTTGCTACAGCCCCAAACGCATTACCCATACCCAATCCAGTGGCATTAAATCCCTGAGCAAATGAAGATGTAGAAAAGCTAATTAAGCAGAGAACTAAAACTGATATTACCAATATATTTTTCATCTGTTTTTGCTTCCTATTCATTCATAAGAAAATTGAATTTAAAAAATCCGAGTATGCTGATTTCATCTTCCGGCCGAAATTTCACCAGTTTATTATCCGTGTCATCTAAAATTACCTTTGTACCTATGTAGATTATTTCATTTCTGTAAAATAGTTTGCGTCGATCTTTTGTCAGGTTAATCTGAAAGTCAGAATTCTCCGGGATATCCACAAATCCATCGGTCCCAATATTTCCGGCTGCTATAAGTTCACGGATTGTAAACTTTGTGCTATCATCATCAGGGATGGTATCATCAAACAGCTTTGTTGAATCATTTGAAACATAGACTACCGCCTCCGACCCAACCGGTAAACCATTCTCAATATTAAATAGAAATACAGCTGATTTTACATTGTTCTCAATTTTATCGCGCACATCCTCATCTATAGCTTCTTCAATAATATCCGTATTTATGGAAGATGGTTCGACAATTCGTATAAAAAGCGGTGAATAGATTTGATAATCCGCCCAGACGTTTTGACCAACCCGGACCGATCCGCTACCATCAATGAATGCCTGGGCTTCCATGCGAATACTGGTCGGCAGAATACTCATCAAATCAACGATATCGTTATCTGAATTTTCATCTCCCCTTAGTTTTAGTTGCAAATATCCGCCTTCCTCGGCACGCGGTATAGTAGCATGAATGGGATCTAATGTTACTTCACGAATATCATCTGTACCACTAATGTATAATGTAATGTCAATCGGTAAATTGGTCTCATTACGCATATTCAATTTCATCTCGAGACTATCCAGATAGATCGTACCATCGATTTTAGAGAAATCATCAAAATCATCCTTTACAATCGGATCGATATCGATCTCGATCCGATTAACTATACCATCGATCATCCGGAAATACAAGGAGTCAGGTTGGACCCTGACAAATACATCATCATCCTGAGAAATCGTGACATATGATTCCGTTGAATCGGTCACAATGTCAACTTCATAATGAATGTAGTCAACAAGCTCACCTGAATTTGAATCCGGATAGTCTGCAATTCGGTAATTTTCTACAAAGATAGTTTTGGGTGTTGTTGAATTAGGGGCAAGTACGATACTATCGGTAAGCGTTTCACCGGTCAGGACATGATGTAAATTTAAGAGTCTAACTTTTACTCTTGCGGTTGCTTCTATATTGTTTTCCAGGGTCAGGAAAATCTGGCCTTCGTCGATGATCCCTTTGCGAATCCGGTGCTCTTCCTCTATGACCGAGGTGGAATCAGTAATTAACAGGGTTTGCTCCGGAAATCGTGCTTCTGCTTCTAATACAGTCAGATCAAAAAGCGTTCCATTTACCCATGAAGTCGAATTATCAATACCCTCCTGTGTAATGTCTTTTGATCCGGGAACGATAGGAATCTGCATTACCAGACGAAAACGGGTATGGATTACCTTATCATCCAAAGGCATATCGGGTGTAGCAAAGGCAGAAGAGTTGGCTGGAACCGTCCCGGGGATAATTGCTGTGCCGATTTCTGTGTTTGTTGAATCATCATAAATCGTGATCTGTGTTCCCGCATCGATATCCAGGGGTGTATTATTTACCAGCTCTATCTGGAATGTACCTGTCTCTATGTGAGCATATTTAATATCATAATATAGAAGATAGATGAGATCAATCTCAACAGTCATTCCCGGAGGTATAATCACTGTGCCCGGAACCACTGGCCCAGGTATCATATCTGTCAAATCAAATGTACTTGACTTCTCCGGACCTTGCGTCCCCAGGGTAAGATCATCAATGGTATCACCAGCAGAGTCATCTTCTGGTTTTATGGCCAGATCAGAACTTGTAACAGTTTTTTCATCTGAGGTATCAGAGATTGAGATAGCGATCCGTACTTCCCCCGTGCCTGTCGTATCGGTAATAAAATTCGGATCGTCCAGTACTTCGGTCATCGTGAAGCCAGCATCGAAGGGAATTCCCCATTCGGCGAACCAGGTAGGAAGAACCGGTTCTTCTAATGTACAGGATATCAGGATCACCAGGAATAAAGAAGAAAGGACCCATTTTATTAGTTTTGATTTCATATATTCTACCGTTTTTATTTATTTTTCTTTTAGTTATATACCCTATTTCGACAAATATACGATTCACATTAATAATATTATTATTAACAGGTAAAAATGTTGCGCACAATCACATGATTTACATGATATAGATCACATTGCCCCGACTTTTCCCACTGGCAAAGGAATTTTATACTACTTGCATGGAAATTTGTTCAAAAATTACTTTGGGAAATGGTAGGTATAGGATTATGGAAATGAATACGTGTTACTCGTTACTCGCTGCTCGTTTCTCGTTGCTTGTATTTAACAACCCCCTTTGTCCCCCTTTTTTAAGGGGGAGATAGATTTTGCTTATCTAACATCTAAAATCCAATATCAAACATCCAACATCGAGTAACGAGAAACGAGCAGCGAGTGACGAGTATCCAGTATCCAGCATCAAATATCTTTGCGTTCGCCGGTAGGCGAATCCGCCCACTGGCGTGATCTCCGCGGTTATATTATCCAGCCTGATTATCACTCCCAAACTGATATCCGGCATCAATTGCCTTGACATTGATATCTAAAAATCGTTTATGCTTTATTGCTGTTTTTAAGGACTCGTATAGAGTTTCCTTACCCATCAATCCTGTGTAACCCATATAGGCGCCAAAAACAACCATATTGGCAATACGGGTATTACCAAGCTGATCTGCCATTTTTGTCGCCGGAATAGCTAATATCTCTATATCTTTTCGTGTCGGTTCGATATCTATGAGTGACGAATCATAAATAATCAAACCACCTTTTTTTACATCTTGTTCAAATTTTTCTAATGAAGGACGATTCATGGCAATCAGGACACTCGGATCACTGACCATGGGCGATCCAACTTCGATATCCCTGATATTAACATGACAATTGGCCGTACCACCTCTCATTTCCGGACCATAGGATGGTAACCAGGATACATGGTAGTTCTCCAACATACCGGCCTGAGCCATCGCTCCACCCAATAACAAAATCCCCTGACCACCAAACCCGGCAACTTTCATCTCCGGATTTTTGTATTTTTCAGGTGGATTTTTTCTCTCATATTTAAAATCTAATTCCGTATCGATATCCAACAGATTTAGAATCGCCTCGGCTGTGGGATTAAGAATCTCGGGTGTATACGGTTCTGCCTCTTTTGTCAGATCCCGGTACACACCGAGCGGGAAATTTTCCTGCATTGTTTCTTCAATCCAGCGCATCGAATCGACAGGATCCATTTTCCAACCGGAAGGACATGGAGAAAGTATTTCCACAAGGGAGAAGCCTAATTTATCCACCTGACATTTGATTGCCTTTCGTATTGCCAGTCTTGCTTTTGCCCTTTGTTTATTATCATGTAAAGAGACCCTTTCAATATAAACCGGTGCGTGTAACTGACTGATCAATTCAGCCACTTTTATCGGATACCCCTCATTGGATGGTCTTCTGCCCATGGGAGAAGTTGTCGTTTTTTGACCAACCAGCGTGGTCGGAGCCATCTGTCCGCCAGTCATACCATAGATAGCATTATTTACAAAAAAGACAGTAATACATTCACCCCTGTTTGCGGCATGAATTATTTCTGCTGTGCCAATCGCTGCCAGATCACCATCACCCTGATAACTTATTATAATACTGTCCGGATGAGCTCTTTTAATACCGGTGGATACGGCAGGTGCCCGGCCATGTGCGGCCTGAATATTCCCTGTAGCAAAATAATAATAGGCAAAAACACTACATCCGACCGGACTAATAAAAATGGTTTTATCGGCGACATCATAATCTTCCAATGCTTCGGCAATCATTTTATGGACATTACCATGACCACATCCGGGACAATAATGTAGCATTTTTTTATCAGGACTCGGATTTCTGAAATAGGTATCATAAAAGGCATGAGATTTTCGTAATACTTTTGTAGCCATACATCTTTCCTTTTTTTTAAACGCTAAATCGGTTTTGAATATGTTCGATAACTTCATCCGTAGTCGGGACAACGCCACCCATTCGATTATATAAATCTACTGTCGTTTTTCCCTGAACTGTTAGACGAACATCCTCGACCATCTGTCCATTACTCATCTCAACCACCAGAAACTTGCAGTTTTTAACTGCCAGATCATATATCTCTTTTTTAGGAAACGGAAAAAGAGTAATTGGTCTAAGAAGACCAATTTTTACCTTTTTATCTCGTAATTTTTCAACAGCTGTTTTTAATACGCGAGAGACAATCCCGTATCCCATGACCACATATTCTGCGTCTTCGAGCATAAATTTTTCACACATTATTTCATTTTTTTCTATCTCTGCATATTTTTTCTGTAATTTTCGGTTATGTTTCTCCAATTCATAGGGATCCAGATAGATGCTCGAAATGAGATTATCTTTACTTTCCTTATCCGCATAAACCGCCCAGTCTTTTCGCGGCAGATCTGTTACAGGCTCGGGAAACTCGACCGGTTCCATCATCTGGCCAATATAACCATCGGCAAGGATGTAGACGGGAGCTCGGTATTTATCAGCAATATCAAACGCTTTCATGGTTAGGGAGCACATCTCCTGCGCACTGTTTGGAGCGAGAACCGGCACTTTATAATTACCGTGTCCCCCCCCCTTAACAACCTGATTATAATCAGACTGCTCCGGTGCAATATTACCAAGACCGGGACCACCCCGCATGATATTTACGATCACACACGGTAATTCAGCTCCGGCAGCATAAGAGATTCCCTCCTGTTTCAGGCTGATTCCCGGGCTGGATGATGCGGTCATCGCTCTGATACCACCCCCGGAAGCACCATAGACCATATTTATAGCGGCAACTTCACTCTCAGCCTGCAAAAATGTACCACCTACTTTTGGAAAGTAGCGGGCAGCACCTTCCGCTATTTCACTGGCCGGTGTTATCGGATATCCAAAATAAAAACGACAACCGGCAAGCAAAGCCCCACGAACAATAGCATCATTACCCTTCATCAAATATTTTGCCATCAGGCGACCTCCTCTACTTCATATCCCTTTTTATAGACGACAATTGCCTCCGGCTCCGGACAGGCATAAAAACAGACACCGCATCCTGTGCATCCATCACCCACATAATAGGCATAGTGATAGCCCTTAGTATTAAATTTCTCATGAAACTTTAAAACATCCGGAGGACAGGCGTCAATACAAAGGCCGCATCCTTTGCATAATTCCGGCTCAACCGTTACCGTCGGTTTCTCCAACACTTTTACACCCATATTTCCTTCCTTATATTAATTGAAGTTCATGTGTAACAGGTGGGAACGAACAATATTCATGCCATTTATCAAAATAAAAAATTAAGATTATATCCCCCCTGTAGGTCAATAATAATTATACAGTTACTAATTACACAGATTTATTTATTTTTGAACTTTTTTTATCTTCCTTTCCTAAAATTAAAATAGAACAGGAAATCTTTTATTATTTATTGGAAAATAATCTAGCCTGGTTAATTCATGAATTTTAGATTTATCAGATAGCGACAGTGAAGTTTCCCCTTAAAAAAGGGGACT
>JAGLYF010000091.1 GCA_023132435.1 Calditrichia bacterium
TATGTTACTTATACTCTTAAACATTTAATTTTTTGAACAATTCAGACTAGGAGTTATCAAAAAATGCTTCTTACTCTTCTAGCCACGGCAAATCAGCTATATTTTGGTCTTTATTTAAAAATCTGGCCAAAACAAACAAAAAATCTGAAAGACGGTTGATATAAATAATTATCTTGGGACTGATGATCTCGGCTTTGTTTAACGAGATTAAGGCACGTTCTGCCCTGCGACATACTGTTCGTGCCAGATGACATAAGGCTGCCTCTCGGGAACCTCCCGGTAAAATAAAGTTTTTCAGAGGATCCAGCTGACTGTCTATTTTATCGATTTTATTCTCTAAATCTTTAATATTCTTATCGTTTATCACCGGGTCAAGGGACTTTTCATTCTTATCATCAGGTGTAGCCAGTTCCGCAGATAGTTCAAATAAACTGTATTGAATATTTTGCAGATCTTCTGTTAGTGTACTTTTTTCTACATAAGTTATTACCAAACCAATCACACTGTTTAATTCATCCACCGTACCGTAGGCCTCGATCCTCAAATTATCTTTATCGACAATCTGACCTCCAAATAAACGCGTTTTACCTCTGTCCCCAAAGCCCGTGTAGATCTTCAATACAAATCCCTCCTGTCCGAATACATCAAGACATAAACCTCTGACACAATAGTTATATTTTTTAACCACGGAGTCACACAGATCGACACAGATTTTTAATATAGAAAATAATATGTCATTGAGTGTCGAGAATAAAAAACAATATCATGATTTTAGTCGTTTTGTGCCAAAACAAATAAAATAAGGATTATCTCCGTGTACTTCCGTGGTTAATAAAAAAATCTTGAGAGATAAAATCAATAAAACAAATATATTATCAAATGGGGTGAATTCCAAGAAGGAAAGAAAAAGAGAGCGTTGATAAAAAGTGAGGGTTTTATGGAGGCTTTATCACTTTTTAAGGAGGATATTGGGGTAATTTATCAACACTCTCCTGACCATGACCTAACTCATCATAACATACGTCAAATTGTATGCCAAAGTTGCATATAAATTTTAACTCGATAAATTACAGTAATTTAGATTATTTATCCGATATGGCTTTTTTAAGAATGGAATGAGTATATTTAATCAATTTACCACACATTAGTGCGAAAATCCAACAATCCCCTACCCCCCTTTTCTAAGGGGGAATAGAGATTTTTCATCCAATATTTGGCGAGCGACGAGTGACGAGCAACGAGCAACGAGTATCGAGCTCATTCTTTTTCCCAAGAAGCTCCATCCGGTGTATCTTTAATAGAGACCCCGATAGAACCAAGCCCATCACGTATTTTATCGGCAATCTGAAAATTTTTCTCTTTCCGCAAATCTGAACGGACATCCAATAATACGTCCATCAGATGATCAAAATCCTCACCGGATGTCTTACTTTCGGCATGCTCCCTGCTGATGAGGCCTAATACATCGCCTAAGGTTTTTTTCATCACACCCTGGAGCTGTTGTAATTCGGACTTACCGGGCTGATTCTTTTTGTCATCCAATATTTTATTTACTTCACTAATGATATCAAAAGTAGCCGCTAACGCTTGTGCGGTATTAAAATCATCGTTCATTGCCGCCCGGAAATTATTTTCAAATTTTTCAAGCGGTAAGATCGGCTGACGCGATGTCTCATCAACAGAAGCAATTGCATCCTGAATTCTCACCATGAAGTTTTGAATTTTTTTAAGACCGGTAGTGGCCGCATCCAGAGCCTTTTCACTAAAATCCAGGGAGGACCGGTAATGACTCATAAGAATAAAGTAACGGATCGCTAACGGCATATATCTTTTAACCGCATCTTTAATTGTTATAAAGTTTTTTAACGATTTTCCCATTTTTACGCTGTCCACCGTTACCATATTATTATGCATCCAATATTTCACAAAGGGCTTATCAAATGTGCCTTCGCTTTGTGCTATTTCACATTCGTGATGTGGAAAAATATTCTCCAGGCCCCCGCCATGAATATCAAAGGTCTCTCCCAGGTACTTGGTTGACATGGAAGAACATTCTATATGCCAGCCGGGATACCCTTTTCCCCAGGGGCTGTTCCATTTCATTAAATGTTCGGGAGCGGCTTTTTTCCATAAGGCAAAATCAGCGGGATGCTTTTTATCTTCCGCAACTTCTACTCTTACTCCTGCTTCGAGTTCTTCAATTTTCCGGCCGGAAAGTTTACCGTATTCGGGAAATTTTCGGACATCAAAATAAACATTTCCACCTGTTTCATAGGCCAGTCCCTTATCTATCAACATACGGATCATATCGATCTGTTCAATAATATGGCCCGAGGCACGGGGAGAAATATCAGGTCTGATATTTCCCAATATATCCATATCCTCAAAATAGCTCCTGGCATAAAATTCCGCCACTTCCATCGGTTCAAGTTTCTCCAGGCGCGCTTTTTTAGTAATCTTGTCCTCACCTTCTTCGGAATCACCAAGCAAATGACCGACATCCGTAAGATTTTGAACATATTTTACCTTGTACCCCAGATAACGTAAATATCGAACGATTACATCAAAACTAATATAGCTCTTTGCATGACCGACATGAGAATGATCATAAACAGTAGGTCCACAAACATATATTCCGACAAATCCGGGAGTTATCGGCTCGAATTTTTCTTTTTTTCTACTCAGCGTGTTATAGATATATAAGGTATCCATCTCGTCCCTTACCGCATTTAAACCCTGATTGCCTGTTCTAACAACCTGAGAATTTTATCTTTTCCAAAAATTTGAATTACCTGAGGTAACTCCGGCCCTTCTGTCAATCCGGTTAATGCTGAACGAACCGGCATCCATATTTCTTTTCCTTTTAAACCGGTTTCTTTCTGTACATTGCCCATAACCGATTTAAAAGCCTCCAGAGTTATTTCGGGTATTTTCTCAATTTCTGTCAGCATTGAAGTAAACACTTTTTTACTCGAATCCGGTTTAATCCATTCGAGCGCATTTTCACTATAGTGTAATGGTCCATCACCCAAAAATAATTCTGAACGCTCTTTTATGTCATTGAACGTTTCGATGTTGTTGCGTACCGCCAGGGCAATTTGTTCGTTTTTTCTTGTATTTCCTGCATCGATGCCATTATTTTTCATTGTTTCCAGGGCAATTAAAAGATATTTCTCTTCCGGAAGCTTTCTGATATAGATACCATTCATCCAATTCAATTTTTCAATATTGAAAACTGCCCCGGATTTGTTCACCCGTTCCAAGGAAAAATCTGCAATTAATTCTTCCAGGGAAAATATTTCTTCATCATCCCCCCGGTTCCATCCCAAAAGAGCGACAAAATTCAGCAAGGCCTCGGGCAGATATCCCTTTTTTCTATAGTCTTCAACGGCAACATCACCCTGACGTTTGCTTAGTTTGCTGCGATCAGGATTTAACAAAAGTGGCAAATGAGCAAACCGGGGAATCGGCCAACCAAAATATTCGTAAAGTATGATATGTTTTGGTGTACTAATCAGCCATTCTTCCCCACGAATCACATGGGTAATTCCCATTAAATGGTCATCAACGACATTTGCCAGATGATAGGTGGGAAATCCGTCACTTTTTAGCAATACCTGATCATCTATCATTTCGTTTTGGAACTGAACCTCGCCTCGTATAATATCAGAAACCTTTGTAATGCCCTCTGGAGGAATCTTGAGTCTGATTACATGATCTTCACTTTTCCGGCGTTTTATTAACTCATCTCCGGATATATACCGGCAATGTCCGTCGTATTTCGGTGTGAGTTTTTTTCCAATTTGTTCTTCCCGCATTTTCTCCAGACGTTCTTTACTGCAAAAACAGGGATAAGCAAAATTATTCGAGATCAATTTTTCAATATATTCATGGTAAATATTTAGACGCTGTGATTGATAATAAGGGCTAAAATCTCCGTCATTCTCCGGACCCTCATCATAACTCAATCCGGACCATTCCAATGTTTCCAGAAGGTTTTCAACCGCTCCCTCCGTATATCTGGCACGGTCGGTATCTTCCACTCTCAGAACAAATTTACCACCATGATGTCTGGCAAACAGATAATTATACAATGCTGTTCTAAGGCTACCAACATGCACAAATCCGGTTGGGCTCGGGGCAAATCGTACACGTACGTTTGACACGATGTCTCCTTATCGATTCAGTCTAGCCCTCAGGCTTTTGTTCTGATTTTTTTTTATAGTACTTACGATAGATAACATATCCAATAACAGATATAGTTAGAACAATCAATACTTTGTTATATTGAGAAATGATGTCCGAGATTATTTCCCAGTTTTTGCCCACCAACATTCCGGCGGATATGAGAAGACCATTCCAGATCGCGGCACTCACAATCGAAAGAGCAACGACCAGGAGTACGTTCAGATGAAAAAATCCGGCAAATAAGGAAATTATACTACGTGTTCCGGGGAGGAACCGATTCGCTGCAATCACCCAATAGCCCCATTTCCCAAACCATATTTCCGCTTTCCTGATATCTTCTTCCTTATATATCCTTGATCTTGATTTCTTGTAGATAAATGATCGCCCGAACTTACGACCAATATAATACATTGTCACAAAACCAGCCACACTTCCGATTGTGGTCGAAACATAGACACCCCAAAAATCCAGTTGCCCGGTGGAAACCAGATAGGCGCCAAGGATAACTACTGTGTCTCCGGGGATAGGTGGGACGACGTTTTCAGTATAGGCACTCACTCCTAAAATCAGGTAGGCCATGGCCGGGCTGATCTGACTAAACAAATTTTCCAAGAATTCAACCATACCCAAACCTACCTTGGCTTTAAGAGAGATATAGCATAACAAGCAGCACCTTCACCTCTGCCAACAAATCCCAGACCTTCTCCTCTGGTAGCCTTAACGTTTACCTGATCAGGTTTCAGAAATAAATTTTTTGCTATATTCCGGGCAATTTCATTTTTATAAGGTGCAATTTTGGGTTGTTCCAATACCAGAGAAATATCGATATTTACAATTTTAAGTTTTTCAAAATATATTTTTTTTTCAATTTCCTGCAAGAATTGCAAGCTATTAAAATCTTTATACTTTTGATCGGTATCCGGAAAGTGTTCGCCAATATCTCCTAAGCCTGCCGCTCCCAGAAGGGAATCTGCCACAGCATGTGACACGACGTCGGCATCTGAATGTCCCTCAAGACCTTTATCAAAGGGAATTCGAACGCCACCCAGAATCAGGGGGCGGTTCTCTACCAGAGGATGAATGTCATAACCAAAACCAATTCTCATTTTTAATGCACTTCCTGATAAAGAAGCCGAGATAATTCTAAATCGGCAGTTGTGGTAATTTTTATGTTACTATATTCGCCTAGAATAATTTTGACAGGATGTCCGTTCCACTCAACAAGAGCAGATTCATCTGTCGAATAAAAATCAGTCTCTCTGGCTTTTTCATGAGCTTCCCTGAGTATAGAATATTTGAAAGTCTGTGGTGTTTGTACCTGCCAGAGTTGATCTCTGGAAATTGTTTCTAAAACTGTGTCATGTTTTACACGTTTAATAGTATCGTTTAAAGGTAAAGCAGCAATGCAGGCGCCTGTCTCAACTGCTGTTTGAATAGATTTACTGATGAGCTGGGAAGAAACCAGAGGTCGAACACCGTCGTGAACAACGACAATATCCGTATCAGGTGGGATGTTTTTAATACCGCTATATACTGAATCCTGACGCTCCACCCCACCACTTACAATTTTAAACTTCTTGTCAAAACCATCGATATGCCGGAAAAGATATCTCGAAGAATCTATTTCATTTTCAGCGACAACAACAACAACATGGTTTATTTCATCGAGTGATACAAATTTTTGCAGCGTTATTTCAATTATTGGCTGACCACCTATTTTTAGAAATTGTTTTGGAGTCTTCCCTCCAAATCTTTTTCCCTGTCCGGCAACTGGTATAATTGCTGATACTATCATTCTACAGCACTAACATAGCGTCGCCATAGCTGAAAAATCTATATTTTTCTTCGATGGCCTGCTGATAGGCCTTTTTTGCCAGATCATATCCACAAAAGGTACAGACAAGAATATATAAGGTAGATTGTGACTGGTGAAAATTTGTGATAATTCCATTAACCGTTTTAAAGTTATAAGGCGGAAAAATAAATTTATCTGTCCATCCACTGGATGCCTTTACCGTTTTATCCGGAATCACGACCGTCTCTAAAACCCTAACAGTTGTCGTGCCAACAGCAAAAACTCTTCCACCATTTTTCTTCACTTCATTTATTCTTTTCGCCGAGTCTTCAGATAACTCATAATATTCAGAATCCATCTGATGACGGCTTAGATCTTCTACCTGTACAGGCCTGAAACTACCGAGACCAACATGGAGTACCAAAGGAATAATCTCTACACCTTTTGCCTTAATTTTTTTCAGTATATCATCGGTGAAATGAAGCCCGGCTGTGGGTGCAGCTACAGCACCGGTTTTTTTTGCATAGACTGTCTGGTAGCGTTCCTTATCAATCGCTTCTGTTGGACGTTTGATATACGGTGGCAAAGGAGAGTTGCCTACCTCTTCTACCAGGTCAAAAAAGTTTTTGCCATTATCATCAAACTTCACGACCCGACCCCCCGAGATCGTATTATCGATCACATCACAGCCTATACTGTCAGCAATAACCAGTCGGTTGCCGATACGAACCTTTCTTGCCGGTTTTACCAATACTTCCCACATCGTATCCTCCAGTTGACGCAAAAGAAGTACTTCTACCTGCGCATTGGTTTTCTCTTTAAAACCGATCAGACGTGCAGGAAAAACTTTGGTTTCATTTACAACCAGTGCATCTCCTTCTTCCAGGAAATCGATAATATTTGAGAAATTATCATGTGATACGGATTGATCACCCCGATTAAGGATCATCATTCGTGAATCGCCTCTGTGTTTGGATGGATATTGGGCGATTAATTCATCAGGTAATTCATATTTAAAATCAGTTAACTTCATCTTACATGCCCCTGTTATTATATTATTGTTTGGAGAACATGTCTCCTTGATTTTTTTTTTCTCCAGGAAATGTCATATTGAAATGTTCATAAGCAAGACGTGTTACTTCACGTCCCCTTGGTGTCCTTTTGAGATAACCCTGCTGAATTAAAAAGGGTTCATACAGTTCTTCAATCGTGTTACTCTCTTCACTGACAGCGACAGCAATCGTGTTCACGCCAACAGGACCTCCACTGAATTTTTCGATAATAGTGAGAAGTATCCGTTTGTCCATTTCATCAAAACCACGAGAATCTACTTCAAGTTTTTCCAGTGCTTTCTCCGCAACCGTTTTATTTATACGATTATCTGCCGTAACCTGAGCAAAATCTCTGATCCGCCGTAACAATCTGTTTGCCACACGAGGTGTACCCCGTGATCGTTTGGCGATTTCTATGGCACCATCATCGTCAATTTCAATATTTAATATTTTCGCTGATCTTTTCACGATATGAAAAAGATCCTCGGCCTCGTAATAATTCAGACGTAAAACAACACCAAATCTTGCCCGTAAGGGTGATGTTAAAAGACCCGCCCGGGTTGTAGCACCCACTAATGTAAAAGGATTTAAATTTAATTTGATTGAGCGGGCATTCGGCCCTTTATCAATCATAATATCAAGATAAAAATCCTCCATTGCCGAGTATAAATACTCCTCCACCACCGTATTGGTGCGATGTATTTCATCTACAAATAATACATCACGTGACTGTAAATTCGTTAATACCCCGGCTAAATCACCTGCTTTTTCTAATACCGGTCCACTGGTGGTTGTAATTTGCGCAGTGAGTTCCCGACTGATGATATTTGCCAGCGTCGTTTTACCCAGTCCGGGAGGACCATATAAAAGCACATGATCAAGTGCTTCTTGTCTCTCTTTGGCTGCCTGGATGAATACGGCCAGATTTTCTTTCAGCCGCTCCTGACCGACAAAATCATCAAGTCTCTGGGGACGTAATGATAATTCAATATCAAGATCTTCATCAATTTTCTCACGCGTAATTACACTACACATCTATGCTCTCAAAATAATTATCGTCTTCCGGTCAGATTAATTGCAGAGCTATTTTTATTAAATCTTCCACCGACTCAAATTCGCCATTATTCCTTGCTCGATTTAAAGCTCGTGCAACAATCTGACGTTTATATCCTAAAGACATTAGAGCAAGTAATGCCTCCTCTTCCATCGACGTTAATACGGGAAAAATTGTCTCATCACCTGTCTCGGCCTCAATCAGGCCTAACTGAGAAAATTTTTCTTTTAATTCAACAATAATCCGTTGAGCTGTTTTCGTCCCTACACCACTAATCGAGGTCAGTTTTTCAATATCCCCTCTCTGAATTGAGAGTGTCAGCTCATCAAGTCTCAATCCGGAAAGAATCGTTTGTGCTAACCTGGGACCAATTCCGGAAACTGATATCAAACTTTCGAAAACTGTCCTCTCATTCTCTCCGGAAAAGGCAAATAACTGGAGATTGTCTTCCCGAACATGTAAATAGGTCTTTAATACTGCTTTATCCCCTACTGCAGGGAGTTCTCTAAATGTATTGGTACTTATTAACAAACTGTAACCGATGCCGGAACTTTCCACTACAACCCTGGTCGGAGTTTTTTCAGCTATTTTTCCGGATATAAAATCAATCATCGGGTTCCCGGAATTGAGTTCAATCTATGATAATGGCAAATAGCAACTGCCAATGCATCGGAGGCATCATCCGGAGAAATATCCTCCGACACTTTTAACATATTTTTAACCATATAATGTACCTGGTCTTTTGAAGCGTTTCCTCTCCCAACAACGGCTTGCTTAACTTCTCGAGGAGAATATTCCGCTGGTGTTATGCCCAAATTTACTGGCGCCAGGAGGGAAACACCTCTGGCCTGTCCCATCACTAATGCCGTCTTTACATTATCACTATAAAAAATGTCTTCAAGCGCTACATGATCCGGCTTATATTTTTCTATAATTTCCGTCAAACCATTATATATCTGTTTTAAGCGAAGGGAAAGTGTTTCTTTTCGATTGGTTCTTATACATCCGTGATAACAAAGTTTTAAATCTCTGTTATCTATCACCTCAATAATTCCCAAGCCTGTTATCTGCGAACCGGGATCAACACCTAAAATTCGAATTGTTGACGGCAATTATTCTGCAACCTTTGCAAATACTTCATCATCGATATCAAAATTTGCATATACTTCCTGGATATCGTCATGATCATCGAGAGCATCCATCAACTTTAACATCTGCTCAGCAGTCTTGTCTTCCAGTTTTATCGTATTTTGCGGGATCATCGTAATTTCAGCAGTAGAAACAATGACATTTTGATTTTCCAATGCTGCCCGAACCGATTCCAACTGATCACATTCCGTATAGATCTCATAGTATTCATCATCATCGGTTTTCATATCTTCAGCCCCGGCATCCACAGAAATCAGGAACAGTTCTTCCTCATCAAAATTGGCTTCTTCTACTTTAATATATCCCTTTTTCTCGAACATCCAGGCCACACAACCTGATTCTCCTAGATTTCCACCATTTTTGCTTAACAAATGACGGATCTCGGCAACTGTACGATTTTTGTTATCTGTCAACGCACTTAAATATAAAGCCACACCGCCGGGTCCATACCCTTCATAAACAACCTCTTCATAAACAACACCGGGTAACTCCCCGGTTCCCTTTTTTATAGCATTTTCTATATTCTTGGCAGGCATATTTGCCGCTTTTGCTGCTTGTTTTGCCGTGCGCAACCGTGGATTCATGTCAGGGTCGCCACCACCCATCCTGGCCGATACCGTTAATTCTTTAATTAAGCGCGTGAAAATTTTTCCTCTTATTGCGTCCACGCGGGCTTTTTTATGTTTTATGGAATGCCATTTTGAATGGCCGGACATCTTTTCCCTCCATATCTTAAACGTGAAATTTAATAAACTTTTTAGGCCATTCCAAATCAAACTATCTGTTTTGTATCACCTTAATCTGTTTATAAGACTGGTTTTACACAGCTCTATTAATCTGAAAATAAACAATGAGAATTACATCTTTTTTCAGCATTTTTACTGATTTTTCAACTCTAAATGATACTACAACTAAATTTATTTCATATTTTGATTAACGCTGAGCGGACAGGGTGACATTTACTATCCCGTTTCGAGAAGCGAGCATCGAGTATCCAATTCAATCTCAGTGAACTCAGTGGTTAATTTTTCGATAATTTTGTTTATATTGATTAAAACGATATTGGAAATATTGAAAAATATATTCTAATTTTGAATACTCTTATGGTATAACAATTTGTAATAATCTAAACATTGATAAAAGGTACTAACCAATGAGTGCGGTAGAAACAAAATCCTCCAATTTCATCAAGACAAGGGTCGAAGAAGACATCAAAACCAACAAATATGAAGGGCGGGTACATACACGTTTTCCTCCGGAGCCGAATGGATATTTACACATTGGACATGCAAAATCGATCTGTCTTAACTTTGGACTCGCTGAAGAATTTGAAGGCGGATTATGTAATTTGCGTTTTGACGACACAAATCCGATAAAAGAAGAAGAAGAATACGTCAAGTCAATGATTGAAGATATCCACTGGCTGGGATTTGACTGGGGAGATCGCCTGTATTATGCCTCAGATTATTTTGATCAGCTCTATGAATGGGCCATTCAGTTAATAAAAGATGGGAAAGCTTATGTTGACAGTATGAGCGCTGATCAAATCCGGGAGTTTCGGGGCACTTTAACGCAACCGGGAAAAGAAAGTCCCTATCGCAACCGTCGTGTGGAAGAAAATATAGAGTTGTTTGAACGAATGCGGGCCGGTGAATTTGAAGATGGAACCCATGTATTGAGGGCAAAGATCGATATGACATCTCCGAATCTAAATATGCGTGATCCGGTCATATATCGTATTCTTCATGCGCATCATCACCGAACAGGCGATAAATGGTGCATCTATCCCATGTATGACTGGGCCCATGGCCAATCTGATTCGATTGAAGGGATTACTCACTCAATCTGTACTTTGGAATTTGAGGCACATCGCCCCTTATATGAATGGTTTTTAGAAGCACTGGGTGTCTATCAACCTGAGCAGATAGAGTTTGCCCGATTAAATCTGAATTACACGGTGATAAGTAAACGTAAACTGTTACAACTTGTCCAGGAAGATAAGGTCGATGACTGGGATGATCCCCGCATGCCCACACTCTCCGGATTACGAAGAAAAGGCTATACACCGCAATCAATCCGGGTATTTGCTGACCGGATCGGCGTGGCAAAAAGTGATAATATGGTCGAAATTGCCTTACTTGAGCACTGTCTTCGCGAGGATTTAAATTATTCCGCCCTGCGGGTAATGGCTGTTTTAAATCCCATTAAAGTTATTATTACAAATTACCCGGAGGACAAAGAAGAAGATCTGGAAGCAGTGAATAATCCGGAAGATGAGGATGCGGGCACACGAATGATTCCATTTTCCAGAGAAATATATATCGAGAGAGATGATTTTCGCGAGGATCCACCCAGAAAATATTTCCGCCTCGCCCCCGGCGCAGAAGTACGTCTGAAACATGCCTATTATATAACCTGTGAGAAAGTAATCAAAGATCCGGCCAGCGGTGAAATCACTGAATTGTATTGTACTTATGATCCAAAATCCCGAGGCGGATGGACAGATGATGGTCGCAAGGTAAAAGGAACACTTCACTGGGTATCAGCGCAGCACGCTGTCAATGCAGAGGTCAGACTCTATGAGCATTTGTTTCTAAAAGAAAATCCGGATGATATTAAAGAAGGAAAAGATTTTCATTTTTATCTCAATCCTGATTCATTAAAAGTGTTAAAACAATGCAAAGTAGAGCCTGGTCTGGTCCATGCTTCAGTCCAAAATCGCTATCAATTTTTAAGACAGGGTTATTTCGTTGTAGATTCAAAAGACTCTAAACCGGACGCTTTGGTATTTAACCGTGCGGTTTCCCTGAGGGATAGTTGGGCTAGAATTGAACGATCGCAGAATCTTGACCAAAAATAACTGGATACTCGTTTCTCGCTACTCGTCACTCGTTGCTCGCTTCTGGTTACTCGATCCCAAATGTCATCCCGAAGGGATCTTTGCAATTGCCGGCAAATTTTTAAATTAAATATTGAATGTCGTTGAGATGGAAATATCGAGCAACGAGTGACGAGTACCGAGAAACGAGAAACGAGCAACGAGTAGCGAGAAACGAGTAACGAGGACCGAGCACCATGTTTACAAAGAACCTCACCAAATTTGAAGAGATCGAACACACCGCAGATATTGGCATTTTAGCCAGTGGTGACACCTTGCCGGAATTGATGGCTAATCTGGCATTTGGTATGCTTCACATTATTACAGGGGATATAGGGAATCAGGCAATTCTAAAGCGTACCATCAAAGTGGAGGGCCCTTCTCTAATAGATCTGATTGTCGGATGGCTATCGGAAATTAATTATCTTTTAACGGTAAATCACTTTTTATCTACAGGTATTGAAGTTATTAGTATAGACCAAACATTTGGAAACTTTATTTTATCTGCACACTTATACGGTAAGGATAGCACGCCAATCGAGTCAAACTTTATAACAGAGATCAAGGCCGTTACCTATCATAAGTTGATATGTGAAAAACGGGATAATGAATATATCGGTCAGGTGATTTTTGATATTTAAATGAAATATAAAAACTATCACATAGAAAAAATCCATGATTACCTGTTTGAGATACCAGCAGTCGATAACATGCTTGTTCCCGGTCGGATTTACGTCACTGAAAAAATGATGGATACAATCATCGAAGAAGATGAAAGCATTCAGCAGGTTATCAACGTCGCTCAATTACCGGGTATTCAAAAGTATTCTTTTGGTATGCCCGATATTCATTGGGGTTATGGTTTTCCCATAGGGGGTGTGGCGGCGACGGATTATAAGGAAGGGGTAATTTCACCGGGAGGTGTTGGATATGATATAAACTGTGGTGTCCGGTTGGCCAGAACAGATTTAACCGTCGATGACATCAAACCGCATCTGCGGAAGATCATCGTCAATTTATTTAAGAACATTCCAACCGGGGTAGGATCATCGGGAGCAATAAGAAAGCTCGGTGATAAAGACATGAAACGATTACTCCGTGAGGGAATGTCATGGGCCGTTGAAAATGGATTTGGAGATAGCGGGGATCTTGAGAATACTGAAGAAAAAGGTGTTTTAAAACAGGCAGAGCCGGGTGCGGTTAGTCAACGGGCAATTGAAAGGGGAAAACCTCAAATGGGTACTCTGGGATCCGGTAATCACTTTCTTGAAGTGGATGTGATTGATACCATTTATTTACCCAATGAAGCAGAGATACTGGGACTATTTAAAAATCAAATCGTTATACAGATCCACACCGGATCCAGAGGATGCGGTTATCAAATATGTGATGACTTCTTGAAAATTTTAGCCCGTGCTTCACAGAAATACCATATTTCTCTGCCTGACCGGCAGCTGGCCTGTGCTCCAATCGGATCACAAGAAGGACAGGATTATCTGGCTGCAATGGCCGCAGGTGCAAATTTTGCCTGGAATAATCGACAGGTTATCATGAGTCTGGCAAAAAAAACTATTATGGAAACGCTGTTCATATCACCATCAGATTTGAATTTCAGTCTTGTCTATGATGTTTGCCACAACATTGCAAAAATTGAAAAACATAAGGTCGAAGGCAAAGAACGAAAACTTTGTCTGCACCGTAAAGGAGCCACCCGTGCATTCCCACCTAAACATCCTGATCTGCCACCTAAATATCAGGAAATCGGCCAGCCCATACTGATACCGGGTGATATGGGAAGGTATTCTTTTGTATGCGTAGGAACCCAGAAAGCCATGGAAGAAACCTTTGGTAGTACCTGTCACGGGGCGGGACGATTACAGAGCAGAAAGAAAGCAAAAATGATGGGTAAAGGCCGTGACTTATTTAATGAAATGGAAAAAATGGGAGTATTTGTTCTGGCAAAAGGATATCATACTGTCGCGGAAGAAATGCCATATGCATACAAAGATGTGGCCACCGTTACCGATGTCATGGAGAAGGCCGGAATCAGCCGAAAGGTAGCTAAACTTAAACCGATAGGAGTAATTAAGGGATAAGTATTTGTCACTCGTTTCTCGATACTCGTCGCTCGTTTTCCCCAGAATTTTTACTAAATTGAGAATTTTCTAGTTCAATCTGGATTATGTGCATTATACATTGATGATTCTTGGTCATCCCCATGGGACTTCATGTTCTTTGACGGTTATCTTACCCCGGACTTCCGTCCAGGGCTACTTTTAGGCCATCCCTTTGGGATTAAATCCTCCAAGATTTAGCCAAGATTTCACTATATAATGAGAATCGAGTATCCAGCATAGTGTATCGAGAAACGAGAAACGAGTGACGAGTAACGAGTATCTCATTCTTTAATTTGAATCTTCGTTTTTACAATAAAAGATTCGCGATAGCCGTATTCCGTGGCCAGATCACGTAATTCTTCCGCTTGCGCACGGTCCTTACAATCACCGACCCGAATTTTATAAAGAGGAGCCTCAAAAATTAAATAAGTTTTGTGGTCCAGGTGATTAAATCGTTCCGAGGCTTCCTGTTCGAATAATGATGCAGTTTCAATATTTTTCGTCGCTAAAATTTGTACTCTGAAACCGGTTATTTCTTTCAGGGCGACGATTTTTTCAGTATCGGGATTGTTACCGGTTTTATCAATTATCTGTGTGTTTTCGTCTCCGGCGATGATGATATCATCATCATCTAAGGAGAGGGGATCAAAGGATTCATCAAATTGATAGGTATCCTGAAGCGAAGTATCTTCTTTAATAACTTCTTTTGTCCCGGAACAACTCATATAAAAAAGTGCAGTAAGCATAAACCAATATTTCATTCTTGCTATCTGTTTACCATTCAACTGTGGGACCTATTTATTTATATAACTTCCAGAGATGTTTCTCTTAACCACCCGGTTTTGCCATCCGGAATGGAAATTTCCAGCCAGTCATTCAGCATTCGATTGACCTTAACTTTGGTACCCTCATGTAGAATAAATACTTCAGTTCCACCGATGCCTGGCTCACTTACCACAGAAACCTTTTCCTCTAATATAACACCAAATTGCCATGTTTCAAACTCATATATCTGACTAAAAGTGATGACAAAGATCAATACAAACAACACGGTCGTCGCCCAGATAATTCGACGAAGAAATTGTCTGGTATATAGTATCTGTAATATTATAAAAGTTATTAAAATTGAAAATATTGAAAAACTAAGCCAAAGTAATGTCTCTAGTGAGAATACACGGGTCAATTCTGCCCACCATTCTACAATAAATAATTCTGGTATGGGTTCAATTTTATCAACAATTTTTAATTGGGTTAATTTAAGGTTTTGTTCAAGAGCAGGATCACCTTCTATAAATTTCCTGGCCTTCTCATAATAAAGTATCGCTCTACCTATGTTATTCGTCTTGTAGTAGGCATTGCCCAGGTTAAAATAAACTTCACCACTCTCAATTCCCTGTTCTAATATTTTTGAATAAATCTCAATGGCATGTTGATAGTCGCCTTCCGCATAAGCCTGATTCGCCTCTATAAATCTAATATCAGGATTTTGAGCAAGAAGGACTTCAATCCCCAATACAAAAAGAAAAAATACAACCCACTTTGTGATTCTTAATACCATACCTATTTGATTATTTTCATTCATTCTGTTTTTTTATTAACCACGGAAGAACACGGATACTACACGGATTTTATTGATTTTATATATAATTATATTCTTCTTCCTTCTAAAGGGCGGGCACAGGGACCCGCTCCTACATACACCACCTAATATATCCGTGTCATTCCGTGGTAAATTAAATATATTTTTCTAAACGGGTGAGGATTTTTCGAACCCTTTCGTAAAATGATTTCAACTCTCCGGCCTCACTGCCACTACCGGAATAACGCCGGAAATCACTCTCCTGCAAACAGGCCAGATATTCTTCAATTTCATCATCACCAACATTTACTTTCCGTAAATCTTTTTCGACATTTACAAGACTAAAATCTGATGTCTGGAGATTTAGCCGGTCACTGACAAAACCCTGTAAGGCCTGTGTTGTTGCCCGATAGAATTCTTCTCTGTCATTGGACTTAAGGGTCTGTCGTGCCCTTGTCAGGTGCTTGGAAACAATTCTTCCAGCCTTCCGCCGGCGTGCCAATCCGATGTTGCCTCGTAATTGATTCCGGTATATGCTGTATCGCCAGGCCAATACTAATCCCAAGACCGGAAGGAGATAACTAAATAAATACAACCATTCCTTATACAGTTTACGCCCAATTGGGTAAAATTCGGCATTTTCCTTTATATACCGGATATCTTCACCCAATAGTTCCACTTCCTGTTTACTTAAACTAGATCCGGCTATAAGACCCGATGTCGGGACATCTCCCTCCAGTATTGATAAAGATATGGGGTCCGTTTTCAATGTGACGTATTTGCTTTTTGTTGGATCAAAATAACTAAAGGGGTCTGGCTCAATCGTGTACTCACCCTTGAATCTCGGGACAAGTACATATTCAACGACCTTACTCCCGCTAATTTTATTATTATCTCTGGTTATATTGGTTTTTTCCTTAGGATCATAGATTTCCATATCGGCGGGTAGATTTATTTTGGGCGGTTTTAAAAGTTTTACATTTCCATCGCCCTTGATTGACAATTGAACTGAAACGGCCTCGTTTGCTTTTAATTCAGTTTTATCCGCTTTTAGTGAAATGCTATACCTTCCAACCACACCTTCAAAATCCGCTGGGCGTCCCGTTTTAGGCAGGGGTTTAACATTAATTTTCAAAGGCCGGCTACTGACAGTTTTTTTGACTGTCCTTCCAAAAGGATCATTAAAAAAGTCGTCAAAAATACTGCGGGAGCGTCGTTTTGTCTTTACCACTGCATCTAATGAGATCGTCATGGGCTCAATCGTCAGTTCACCGCTGCGCGTTGGGAATAAGGCTACTTTACGCAGAGTTGCTACCCGGTAAGTTACACCATTAATAATTTCATTACTGACCCGGGGTTGTGAGGGTAATTTGAACTCTTCCATCCAGAAGCCAGGATTTGCAGGTACCTTTTCAATATTATAACTGCGGACATCAACTCTGAAATATAACTTGTACTCGACGAGAATTTGCTGGTTCTGGTAGACAGATTTTTTATCAATAAACGTTTTTAAATATAAATTTTCGCCGAGTAAATCTTCATCTTTTTTACTCTTTGGAGTTTGTTTTTGAGGTTGGGCAGGCACGGTGCTTTTTACTACCGTTATCTGAATACTATTTGATGAAATAGTCTCGTCATCAACTTCGAGCGTGGCCGGTGTAATAGTAAATTTTCCTTCTTTTTGCGGTCTGAGATAAAATGAGTATTGATTTGAAGCTCTTATACCACCAGTACCTAGCTGAATATTTGTGGATGTGTTTGGACCGGACAAAATTGTAAAACCTTCAAAAGAGGGAAATATAGGTTTTGGTAGATTGGTACTTGTTCCCGTCACTTCAATCGTATACAAAAATCGATCGTTAACACCAACCTGGTTTTTGTCCACCGTAGCATTCAGCGATATATCAGCAGAAAACGACATCCGAGTGATGGAAATTAAAAATAAAATAAAAAAATATATTTGACTTTGGCTGGTTTGATACATTGCCCATTTACCAATCTTTATCTACGTTTCGTTTCCTTGAGCGTGCCGGTTTTCGCAATTTTTGTGTATCCTGTTCATCATTTTTTAAAGCATCGAGGATTCTTTCTGCATCTTCTTTTGTCATCTTATCTTTGGATTCTTCCAGGGCCTCGCCCTGCTGTTCCTCTTCTGCCTGCTCTTCACCGGCAGGTTGCTCATCCCGCTGCTGCTGAGCCTGGGACTGCTGCTCCTTTTCACCTTCCTGATTTTCGTCGCCTTCACCCTGTTGTTGCTGTTGCTCACCCTGTTGCTGTTGTCCACTTTGCTGTGGTTGTTGTTGCTGTTTATCAGCCATTTCTTTCAATTTTGCTCTGGCCAGCTCAAGATTATATTTAGCATCCTTATCATCAGGATTTAAATCCAATGCCCGTATATAAGATTCGATACTTTCCTGGAGTTTGTCCTGTTTGAAATAGACATTTCCAATATTGTAGTGAGTCTTGCTGTCCATCATCAGATCGCTGCCGCCAATTACCTTCTGATAAGCCTCGATCGCTTTTTCATACTTTTCAAGTTTATATAAAACATCACCCTGATTAAAAGTGCTTATATCATGCTTGGGATCATCAAGCAAAGCATCCTGATAATTATTAAGTGCCTCTTCATATTTCTCCTCATGATAATAAGAATTACCGTCATTAACTTTGCTTCGGATGCTCTGACTGAATACAGAAGTACCTTGCACAATTAAAAGAATTACGATCGCTATAAGTGTAAAACCATGCTGTGGTCTTATTAAACCAAATATTTTATCCACAAAGGTCGCGATGAAATTATTTTTCATACAAACCTTCCTCGCCATTCTCTTTTTAGGCGTTTTTTTTCAGGGATCAGAAATTCCAATACAATTAATATCAATCCAAGGATAAGAAAAATCTGAAACCGATCTTCATATTGAGAAAATCGCTTCGAAGTCAGCTCTTTTTTCTCCATAGCAGAAATTTCTTCATAAATCTCATCTAATTCTGCTTCTCCACTGGAGGCCAGAAAATATTTTCCACCCGTCTGGTAGGCTATTTTTTGCAATGTCACCACATCCAGTTTTGTCGTAACAACATTCCCCTGTCTGTCCTTTTTAAATCCTGTCTTATTACCACCTTTGGTATAGACAGGGATGGGTACCCCCTGTGCTGATCCGATACCAACCGTATAAATAATTATCCCCTCTTTCTCTGCTTCCTTTGCTATTTCTAAAGGGTCTGATTCGTGACTTTCCCCATCAGTAATCAATATTAGCACCTTGTGTTTTCTGTCCTCGCTATTAAAAGCAGGGATTGCTTTTTTTATCGCTTCTCCGACGTCTGTACCGGGTTGAGGGATAATATCCGTATCCATAATATTCAGGAAAAGTTTCGCTGCGCTGTAATCCAGTGTCAGGGGACACTGTACATGGGCGATTCCGGCGAAAGCAATAAGTCCGATTCGATCTCCCTCTAACAGATCGATTAATTGTCCAATTTCATGTTTGGCTTTTTCCAGGCGGTTTGGCTTTATATCCTCTGCCAGCATACTGGTTGAAACATCAAGGGCGACGATGACATCCACACCTTTCCTGGTAAATTCCTCCAACCTTTTACCTATCTGCGGATTGGCAAGTGCAATAACAAAAAATATGTAGCTGAAAATGATAAGCGCGTATTTCAGATTTCTTCTCTGAGGACTATAGGTTCGCATCAATTTCTGTAAAATCTCAAGATTACCAAATCGTTTCAGCAAATACCTTTTGTATTTCACGGTCCAGACAAAGAATATAATCCAGAAAATCACACCCCAGAGCAGATGAAGTAAATCAGGATTTTCAAATTTTAATACTTCCATAACCTCTCATTATCTAAGTAGATGTAGTCCATCTCAGAGATGGACTACATCTCTCAAATTTATTAAAATGATATTTATATCCTACGTTATATAAAATCACAAATCTCAAACCCCAAACAACAAATAATTTCGAAATTCAAATGACCAAAATATAGATTCTAATTCATCATCGTTTTGGACATTGATGCTTGATTATTTGTCATTTATCATTTATGAGCCCACTCTAAAAACGGGGTATTCGTCATGCCGAATTTATTTCGGCATCTGTAAGTTCAATAAAAACAATAGATCCTGAACTAAATTCAGGATGACTATTTCGGTTTTTTCCCTTTTTAGAGTGGACTCATTTATCATATGTCATTTGTCATTTTCATGAATTATTATAAATGTTTCACATACTCAAAATATACGTCTTGAGAACATAAAAGTTCTTTACGGTAATTTTCGAAATATGGAATTTGTTAAGATCATTTCCAGAATAAAAAGTCCCAGACCAATCATTAGAAAATAGTGAAAATATTCATCGTACCGGGTGAACTCTTTTACTTCGATCTTAGTTTTTTCCAGTTCACCAATTTCCGTGTAAATTTCTGACAATTTTTTTGTATCTGTGGCACGAAAATAGCGTGCTTTAGTATTTGCTGCGATCTGTTTAAGAACATCCTCATCAATTTCCACCGGCATCGGTACAAACCGTTTTCCCAGTAAAGGATCATTAACCGGATATAATGCCGTTCCATGTGATCCGGCACCAATGGTATAAATTTTTACATCGATTGCAGCCGCGATATTGGAGGCTGTTATCGGATCGACTTCTCCCCGGTTATTCACACCATCGGTTAAGAGTATAATTACTTTACTCTTCGCTTTGCTGTCCCTTAACCTGTTAACGGCATTGATGATACCCATACCAATGGCAGTACCGTCCCAGTCCTGATCAGCTACTTTAATATCCTGCAGCAGGGTCATAAGGACACCATAATCCAGGGTCAGGGGACATTGCGTAAAACTCTCACCGGCAAAAATCACCATACCCAGGCGGTCATTTTGTCTTCCCTGAATAAACTCTTCAGCAACTTTTTTTGCCGCCTCCAGACGGTTTTTTGGTTTAAAATCTTCAGCGAGCATACTGGAGGAAACATCCAGGGCGAGAATGATATCCACACCCTCCGTTGTAGTTTCACGCATTTGACTTCCTGATTGCGGTCGTGCGAATGCAATGATTATCAACGATATAAACAATAAACGAAGGAGAAACAGACTATGCCGTAATCGTTGTTTTGCCGTTTTTCCGACTCGCTTAATAACATGTATATCCGAAAACCGGATTTTGCCACTACCTTTAGCCCGTCTTTTCCAGTACCAGTAGGCAAGTAAGGGAACGAGTGCTAAAAGATAGAGATATTCCGGATCAGCAAAACGAAACATTAACTAATTTCCTCAGAAGTTTTAACGCTTGTATCAATAAAGTCATCAACCTTGACTTCCAGATTATTGAAGGAACTGTCCTCAATTTCTACAACCTTTTGCGATCCTGGACTAAAAGCGACTTTTTTATCATTATGTTTACTAACAAGCAGGGACTGTATCTTTTCGCCTCGATGATAAATCTCCACCTTTCGTTCCGGGCGATTAAGCCCATATTTATCTGTAGAAGAAACATTTTCCATTATAAATTTCTTTGCTTTCAGATTATTCACCGTGGTTAAAAGTGCATTCATTTTCCAATCTTTAACTTCAATTTCACCTTCTAACAACCAGGTGTCACTTGTATCTTTTACAAAATATAAGATTGAATCTCCCTGAGTTACGACAACGCTATCGGCAATATTTTTGTCAAATTCAGAGATCTTTTTATCCCGAAAATCAAAAAAGGACTTATCAATATCGCGGATAAAAAGTGAATCCACAGTCATAACCTGCGGCCGGCTATCTTCTTTTACATTTGAAACATTATTATTCAATCGAGATAAAATAACACTTTTATGCGCTTTACCCTCACCTAAATAAAAATCAATCCGGTATGCCGGTCCGGCTAAATTAAATTCATCAGGATAATCCAAATTCTCGCTGACGATCGATTTTGCTTTACCCGATTCGAATTTTCGTAACACACCATTCACCTTGGAATTTTCCGCCCGCGTTTCTCTTGGCTTCTTAATCAGCCAATCACTGGCCTCTTTTACAAAATGAAATACTCCCTTAGAATTCTTCAGTTTAAACTCTTTAACTTCCGACTGTTTCACTTTAGTAAGGGACTTGTCACGCCAATCGAATAAATTCTTGGTTACACCATTTTTAACATCAGAAGCTACCGTGTAAACCAGGGTATCACCCTTTGAGGCAAATACATTACCCCCTACCGGAGTATCATCGCCAAAACGTACTGAATCTCTTTTACCATTATTAAATTGAAATATGACCAGAGACGAACGGCCGACCAGACCATAGTCCTTCTGCTCGCCATCCCTGATCGTAAAACTTCGTACCATTTTCATATTTTTCAAGCTATTCAGTAATCCCTCAATCGTCGCCTTGTCAGCACCGGTTTCAACAGGTTTTTTTATCCGCCAGGTATCATCCGTCCGTTCAAAATAAAACCGGTTGAAAATACTTCTGATCTCAATAATTTTTACACTGTCATTCTCGAAAGAAATAATTTTCTGTGCAACCTGCTCCGCTAATTCCTGCTCCTCCCCGCCTCGAATTTCATAGAAATAGACATAAACAGCAAGAAGTGCAAATATTACAAATAAAACAAGAGTTTTGACTAGATTCATTCTTACCTCTTAAAACATTAAAATCAACCAGCTATGTGGTAATTCAATTCTTTCTACTTATCTTCCTCTCCGGATATATAACACGACACCGGTGATCACAACCAGTAAAGGTATGGCAATAACCACCAGATAGAAAAGTGTACTAACCTCTGCCTGGGTTAATGTCACCCGTCGGTCATCAAACTCTTTCGGGCGGATCGAGATCAGATCTTCTTCTTCCGCAAGATAGTTTATTGTGTTCAGAAAGATATTTGCGTTTCCTTCATTTTGGAAGTAACCATTGCTGGAAAAATCCGAATCACCAAAAATAGCCAGACTGGTTTTTTTATCCCCGACCTTCTTTTCAACTAATACAGCGATCGAGACCGGGCCCGGCAGATCTTTGTCTTCATTAAAATTTACTTCTCCGGGAAAATCCACCTCTCCCCAACTGTTGTCACTTGTTTTTAAAATCTCTTTGATATCATATCCCTTTTTATCCTCCATCGGTGTAACAGAAGAAGTCAGGGGGTAGATGGTCATAATATTAAATCCTTTGGTAATCGGGATTTTTTGATCATAGGAAGTTACCAGTGGCATCCCCGGTCCCGCGCCAAACAGCTGGCCCACACCACTGGCGTCGACGACCATATCATTTCCTACTTTTATCCCATATTGCGCAACAAAATCAACTATATCCGGATTGTGATCAGGATCCAGCAGAAGGAGCATTTTGCCCCCCCTGTCAAGGTAAGCGCTGATACTGTCTAACTCACCGGGGAAGAAGTTCCCCTTAGGACTTAAAATGGCCAGAATCGTGCATGAATCAGGGATACCCTGGTTTGCACCCATTTTTTGGACAAGATTCATTTCTTTAACAAGATGATTCTCATTTTTTATCGCCGCTGCTGCCAAAGAGTATCCATTTTTACCTTCATCCGTGATCGATCTTTCCCCGTGGCCGGTTAAAAAACAGATCATTTTATCCTGCTCCCGGGTTACTTTCATAATTGCATTGGTCAGATTTGCTTCCGTTAGCGCATCAATCGTTTCCCGCTTTAAACCGGATTCGACAATGACAGTATTAAATTTTGTCACCTGGTATTGCCTTGCAATCTGAGGTTTTTCGTTAGGATCAACAACTTCATATTTAAAATTACCGGAACGGTAGGCGTATTCATCTAACAGATCCTTTGCTCCCCTTTGCTCACCGGCTTTATAAAATGCAGTTACCCGAACTTCTTTATCCAGACCATCCAGAATCTTTTCGGTTTGATCGGCCGGGCTGTACAATTTTTTCGCCGTCCAGTCATTACGATAATTCTGCCTGGTGGTAATGAAAGCCAGAAATCCCATAATACCAATAACAATTACCACCTGCACCAGAGCGTTGGATCCGTACTGGATACTTCTTTTAGAAATACCTTTTTCACGATTTTTATAATATATAAATACAAAATAACCAATACCGGCTACGCCTAAAAGCAGAGTGATCCAATTGAATGTTCCCCAGATATTCTCAATTGAGTACAAAACCAGGGAAAACAGGAAAAGAACCGCTCCCACAATGCCAATAATTTTATCATTACGTTTCATTATTTTCTCCTATTAATCGTGCCGTTAGTGTAAAAAACAACCACAGAGCACACAGAGTAATCTATTATTTTTTTTAATTTTAACATCATTTGTATTATTTCCTTCTCTGTGATCTCATTAAGCATGACTTTTTCCCATCTATTAATCTTTCAACATTAACGCTGTTAACAAGTCCCACTTTTTTTTTGTTTTAAAATACGTTAACAACCGAAAAACATGAATAATTTTTATCCTTAACTATTTCTCTTCTATAAATATTTTATAGGAGTACTCAGAGCATTTCTCTGAGCCCTCTGTGGTTAATTTTTTTATCCTATTCTTCATAGAGCTATTGAAATCACCACATAAATATCAATCTCAGGTACGCCATTTTACCGATTCAATAGATTTTAAAGACAGGTACAGACCAAAAATTGTAAAAATCAAATAGTAGGCCACATGTGTACTGTCAATTACCCCCTGCGCAAAATCTTCAAAGTGGACGAGAATAGAAAGATATTCTAATACGGGTTTGAGTGTTCCGCCGGTAAAAGTGGCTCCCCATCCAATAATCCATAATAACAGGGATAAGGCAAATCCGCCGATTGCCGCAATAATTTGATTTTCAGTCAGGGTGGAAATAAATAATCCCAGAGCAATAAACGTACTACCGAGGAGAATCAAACCTATATATCCGGATAATACCGGCAAAAATTCAGGATCTCCATAAATAAACAAGAGCGCCATAAAAAACATGGTCGGAATTAATAATACGATATACAAGGCCAAACCAGCCAGGTATTTTCCTGTGACCACCTGGAGTTCAGTGATTGGCGTCGTATATAATAACTCTAACGTTCCTTGCTTTTTTTCTTCCGCAAAGAGGCGCATGGTTATTGTAGGCAATATAAATAGTGATATGAATGCCAGGGTACCAAAATAACCTCTGATCAAATGCAGGTTTACATTGAACTTTGGAGGAGCCTGTCTGTATTGCTGGGCTTGCATAGTCATCATAAACGACTGCTCAACAAACCAGCTAAGCAAATTATAAAACAGATATCCTGTAATTAAAGTAAAAATAGCAATTATCACATACGCCAGAGGCGAATAAAAAAATGATTTAAATTCTTTTTCAAATATAGCCAGTGTCTTTCTCATTTTATGCCGCCTCCTCTTTCGTCGTAAGATGCAAAAAGATATCTTCAAGAGTTACCTTATCGGATTGCATTTCCAAAAGACCTATTTTCTTGACTATTAATGCCTGAGCGTAATCTTTTCGTAAATCTTTTTTACTTTCAACTTCCACTTTTAAAAGACCACCAGCCGTTTTGTTCACCTTAACTGCTGTCACATCGGGAAATGTTCTAAACACTTCCTTTACCTGTTTTTCATCACCTTCCAGTTCCAAAAGCACTCTTTCGCCACCCTTCATGCGGGCAGTAAGATTTTCCGGTGTATCTTCTGCAACCACTTCCCCCTCTGAGATAATCACCACTCTTTCACAGGTTTGTTCGACTTCAGGCAAAATATGCGAGCTAAGGATAACCGTATGATCCCCTTTAAGATTCTTAATCAGCTCGCGGATCTCAATTATCTGTTTCGGATCGAGACCGACAGTCGGTTCATCGAGAATTACAACCTGCGGGTTATTCAACAGACACTGAGCCAGCCCTACACGCTGTTTAAAACCCTTTGACAGCTTCCCGATCACCCGATTCCGGACCTCACCAATACTTGCTTTTTCGATCACGGTATCGATTTCCGCTTTGGTTTTATCTTTCTCCACCCCTTTAATCTTGGCAACAAACATCAAATAATCCTTTACGGTAAGTTCCGTATATAAAGGTGGATTTTCGGGTAAATAGCCGGTAATCCGCCGGACCTGCATACTCTGATCAAATATATCGTACCCTCCGACTGTTGCCGAACCGGCCGTAGGAGGCATATAGCAGGTCAGGATACGCATGGCCGTTGTTTTACCTGCCGCATTGGGACCGAGCATACCCAGAATTTCACCTTTTTTTACTTTAAATGACACATTTGATATGGCACGTTTCTGGCCATAATACTTTGTCAGATCATTAACTTCGATCACTTTCTTTCCTCCGGAATTTTAAACCATTAAAATCATCGGTAATCTATTTTTCTTTGATTTCTTCTGCTGTTTCAATATCACCGTTTTGTGTATCTTCTGCTATACCAGGTTCTTCCTCAATTGTAAAAAGCACCATTGTCCCCTCAACAAATTCTCTGGTCCAACTAACCACATTTTGATTTTCTTCATCGGAAGGCTTATACTTGGCAAATTTTACCAGATCTGATAACTCGAGGCTTTCTTTCGCTTTTAACAGCATCTCTCCAGAAATATCCTGACCATTCAATTCTACAAGGATTTCACGACTGGTCTCTTCAAGTGCCGGAATAAAATACCTTCCTTCAATATACCGCCTGATTATTTCTGAGATATCGCTATAAAACTCTTTAATCAATCCATCAGACAGAAAATCTTTTTTCAACAATTCTTCAAGAGATTCCAGTGCGACTTCATGGGCCGGTCGTGGCGGTTCAGGCGTTTTGATAAAATATCCGGTTTCTTTTCGTTTTAAATAAAGACGATACCCCAAATAAACCAGGGCTCCGATTAAAATAATCGAGGAAATTACAGAGAATAATAAAAAATAATCATAAGGGATATCGATCGGGGGTTTTACATCCCGTAGCTGTCTTTCCTCATCCTGGATCACCGATTCAACATAAATCGTAATCGCGCTTGCTTCGATTAATTTATAATCTCCAAGAGAATCGGTAGGAAAATAAGCGACCGGAAAGGGAGGAATGACAAAGGTGCCTGTATCAAATACGCTAATCACATATTCAACTTTTTCCAGGATCCGTCCCTCTTGTCTAACCGGATCGTATATTTTATAGTCTTTAATTTCAAACTGCCCGAGATGCACCCCTTCTCCGGGTTTTTCCACCCGCATCGTATCAACGTGATCAATAGAAAGCGTGTACGTAATCCGGTCCCCGATTGTTATGTGTGATGTATCAACGACCGAATTCACTTCAATCAGCGGACGGCTATCCTGTGCACCACATATACCGATCACTATCGATAAAAAAATATGTATACCTAATAATCTTCTCATTTTTGATTTCTGTTCACTTCACAAATGACAAACTACAAATTCCAAATAATCCTCAAATCTCAATTACCAAATTTTAGTCAATTGAGACGGCCCATCGGCCCGTCTCTACGCTGTACGCACTACGCCCTACGATTCACGCTCTACGCACCACGTTTTGCTCTATTGAATACGTTTCTCATAAATAGTCACGTTTTCCGCCTTCATCAGACGTTCGAGCAGTATTTGATAAGCTTCCTGTTGTCGTTCCTGGAAAAGATCCTGAGCGACCTGCTCGGCACATTCCTGAAATTCTTTTTGTCTGACGATTTTTCCATTTTTATCTTTTTCAGCATATTTTTCTTTATTGGCCTTGTAATAAAGTTCTACATCCGATTGGTTTATAGAAACCATCTTTTGTATCTCTTCCTTCAATATTTTTTGTGCCATTAAACTCTTTTTAGCCCTGAAGGTCCCTTCGATAATCTCCTTATCCTTATTCAGGTTTTTACGTTTTGCCGAATCGTACAGGAGTTCTTCGGCCAGATATTGTCGTAAAAACTCGATTTTACTCTTATGGGAATTAAATCGGGCCTGAAGATATGGGGGCAATTGTTCGATTTCGAAATCCAGGTCTCCCTGTGTGATTTCCTTCTTGCCGATTGTAGCAATAACAGCGCCCGGCTTGTGCTCATCAACTTCTCCCGGTTTTAAAGCCGTTTCCCTCTCAAGGACTCTTTGGGCATCCTGGGAGCGCTCCAGTCTTTCCAGACAGTTCACGATCCGTTTACCAACATCAGATTGTAAATTACTCTCCGGATAAAGATATTTTATTCGCAGATAGTTTTCCAGCGCCTTTTCATAATCATTTAAACGCTCAAAATAGATATTGGCAATCTGATAATAGATATTAGCCTGCTTGTTTTCCTGCACAGGATAGTTAAGCAAATATTCTTCATACTCCTTAATTGCAGCCCGATAGAGTTCGTTGTTATAATAGGTATTTGCCAGATTGATTTTCTTATCCGCATCCAGCAGTGGTTTACGTTCCTCAGTACAGGAAAACAGGACTAAAAGTAATAGTATCGTTATTATATACCTGGAAATCTTACGAAACACTTTATCCATAAAACTGTTTTTCACCACTATATTTGCCATCACATGCAACTCATATTTATTGAACTAATCTATCCTGATCTATTCATAAAAATTAATGTTTAAGTATAAATAACATATAATCAACGA
>JAGLYF010000092.1 GCA_023132435.1 Calditrichia bacterium
ACAACCCCTTAGTCCCCTTTTTTAAAAGGTTTTTTCTGCTCAATTTAAAATGCCAATCGCCTGGCCCGCATCCTGAAAAACTTTGTTATCGGTTCTACATAAGACCGGTCTGTATTGATATTGATGTTATCTACCCCGATCGATTTAAAAAACTTCTCCCTGGTTTCCCTTTCCTCTTTTGACTGAGAATAAAAACTTCCCCGTATCGCCGGATTGGAGGTGTCAACCATTACCGTCTCTCCTGTTTCCGCATCCTCCAGTTCAAGTAATCCGACACTGGGCATTTCAACTTCACGGGGATCAATAATATCGATGGCAATGATATCATGTTTTTTATTGGCAACCTGAAGTGATTTTTCGTAATCCTCGGTCAAAAAATCGGATATCAGAAAGACAATGCTTTTTCGTTTTATCACCCTGCTCAGATATTCGAGGGCAACATTCAGATCGGTGCGTGAATCTTCCGGTTTAAAATATAAGATCTCCCGGATAACTCTCAGAACATGCTGTTTACCTTTTCTGGGAGGAATAAATTTTTCAATCTTATCAGAAAAAATCATTAATCCAACTTTATCATTATTCTTGATCGCGGAAAATGCAAGAACCGCACATAATTCAGCAGCAACTTCACCCTTCATCTGACTGGTGGTTCCAAAATTACCACTGGAGGAAACATCCACCAGTAACATGACGGTAAGTTCGCGCTCTTCATCAAAAACTTTCACGTAGGGGTGACCGCTACGCGCCGTTACATTCCAGTCGATATTACGAATATCATCGCCAATCTGGTATTCCCGCACTTCGGCGAATTCCATTCCCCGGCCCTTGAATACCGAATGGTACTCACCGGAGAATACGTCATTTACCAATCCTCGTGTGGCGATCTCAATCCGCTTTACTTTTTTTAATATTTCCTTTGGAATCATTGACCATTCTTAAAAACATTTATTTGGCCCCTACGGGCCAAATATCTTATGGGGTTATTTATGCTATAAATATTGAACACCTCCGGTGTTCTTTATTCCGAGTTCCCAATTTCAATTCCAAGTTCCAAGTTCCAAATTCCGAATTTCATTCATTGGATATTGGAATTTATTTGAAATTTGTAATTTGGAAATTGGAATTTATCGTTTTAGGGTACTTCAACCCGATTTAGCACCTTCCTAATGACATCTTCCGTTCCAATTTCTTCAGCCTCTGCTTCATAGGACAAAATCACCCGGTGACGCATCACATCCATGCCGATGGAGCGTACATCTTCCGGTGTCACATATCCACGGCGGCGTAAAAAAGCATGGGCTTTTGCGGCCAGAGCGAGATAAATCGATGCCCTCGGTGAAGCGCCATAATTTATCAGATCATTGAGCTCATCCAGGCCGTATTGTGACGGATTTCTTGTCGCAAAAACAATATCGACAATATATTTTTCAATTTTTTCGTCAATATATATTTCCCTGATCACATTTCTTGCCTTAATAATATCTGCCGGAGTAACGACCGGTTTAACTTCATATCCTTCTGTTTTTGTCACCCGGCGCATGATCTCGATTTCTTCTTCCTGCGAGGGATAGCCGACACTCAGTTTGAGCATAAACCTGTCAACCTGGGCCTCCGGTAAGGGGTAGGTTCCTTCCTGTTCAATCGGATTTTGTGTCGCTAATACCAGAAACGGATCATCCAGAGGAAATGAATTTTCTCCAATCGTTACCTGTCGTTCCTGCATCGCTTCTAATAAAGCACTTTGAACCTTTGCCGGCGAACGGTTTATTTCATCGGCAAGAATAAGGTTTGCAAAAATGGGACCTTTTTTAGTCGTGAACTCGCCGACCTTCTGATTAAAAATCAGGGTTCCCAGCAAATCCGCGGGCAAAAGATCGGGCGTAAACTGAATTCTTTGAAATTTTGTTTTTATTGTTCCGGAGAGGGTATTGACCGTTAATGTTTTTGCCAACCCCGGAACACCTTCCAGAAGAATATGTCCATTTGATAAGAGACCAATCAATAATCTTTCGATCATATAGGTTTGACCAACAATCACCTTCCTCACTTCAGCGATGATCTTTTCAACAAATTCGCTCTCTTTAATTATTTTTTCATTGATGGCCTTAATATCCGGATTCATTTATCCCCTCCGTTGTTAATTCAAAAATGATAAACCACAGAGTGCACAGATTATATTCTTTAATATTAATTTTCCTTTTTTTTCTCTGTGATCTCCCAATAAGTTTTTCACTTTGTTTAGTCTTTTATTTTTCAATAATACAATTTTAATATTTTTTAATTTTTAACTTAGTACTACACAATTGACTATATTTACATGATTCATCTCAAACTTATTATTTTCACTATTCCTTTTAATTTCCATCTTTTAGGAGTTCTCAGAGTTATTCTCTGAGGTCTCTGTGGTTATATTTTTCTGATTATCAAGCACAAGTTCCACGGTATCATATAAACGATGAAATTCAGAATCTTCGACAGCTTCCCCGGCGAATTTTACCAGGTTCGCTTTTGAGTAATAATCAGTTATCCTACTTAAAGATTCTTCAGAAAGTTCCTTCTCCTTTAAAACATCGAGGAGATCATTTGCAGATAAATTTGAGACCGGGAAATGATATCTTTCCGACAGATATCCATTGAGCAGATGGGTCAAATCATTAAGACTGTCTTTTATATTATCTGTATTCAAATGGATTGTCTCTTTTAAAAGCCGCAGATACTTTTCTTCCACCGTCTCTTTTATCTCTAACAGGGCCTTTTCTGCCGCTTCTTTTTGTTTTTTCCGGTAATTAAAGTATAAATACAGTGCCAACCCAACAACGATTAGTACAACCAGGCCAAGAAAAAGGTTTGATGCTAATCCGTTTTCGGATGGCTCCGGTAAGGGCTCAATAATTTTAACACCAATTCTGCTCGATATCAGACTTTCATCCTTTTCTTTTATTTGATCGGTATATTTAATCGTCACCCCATCGATATAGGCCATCCCAATCTCAAGTGGTCGGAAATAAAAAGTGATTTCTTTTACTGATATTAAACTGCCATCATGGGCGGTTCTCACCTTATTCGAAGATCCGCTACCCCGGGTTGCCAAATTTGTAACCGTGGGTTCCAGTATTTCGGAGATTTTATACAGGCTCAAATCCCCCTGCCAGCGAAGTTGTATATGGTAGACAACTTCCCGGTTAAGCGGTACACTTTCACTTTCAATATAGGTTCGCAGTTGTATTTCACTACTCAAGGTATCAGGCACAGATTGGGATATTGATGAAGATAATAAGATACTTATAAATAACAGCGATGTTTTAAAGCGCATATTTTTCACCAAACTTGATTTGTTTATTTGAATTAATTCGCCACAGAATTGGGCTTGACGCGTTAAAATCGAACATCTTTAATTAAATCATTAAAAATGCCCGGACCGATACGAGCGATATGACTAATATATACTACAAACTACCAAGAAGGTTTCCTTTGTCAATTCTCCGTCGATGCTTGTTCACCAGACTCAATATCTTTAAAAAAGGGCAGATCATTGATATCCTGTCCCAGGGTGTTCAATTCATACTGTGCATCATCAGCCAATTCATGATCGGGATATTTTTCTACGAAAAGGGTGTAATATTTTTTTGCTTCCTCAAGGTTTTCAAGACTATTGGCATTTACATAACCAAGCATAAAGGTAGCGTTTGCCGTCGTCTTTCCTTCCGGATATTTCTCAAGGATTATTTTAAAATTTTCAATCGCATCAGCATAGGCTTCCTGACCATACTGTTCATTGGCCAGTTTAAAATACACGTCTTCTGTCTTTGTCTCTGAACAACTTATTAATAAGGATATCGCGATTATTGATATGAGAAAAATGGAAAATCTTTGCATATTTTAACCTCTTGATATTTTAAATTATAGTATTGATTTTATCCCTTAACACTATTTTTACGAATGAATAATTTAAAATATCACAAACTAAAATGCAATACTCATTCATTGTTATATTTTACTTGTGGAGTCAGCAAGAAGTAAAAAAACAGGTAAATAATCGTTCACACATAATATTCTATCAGGTATCTACCCTTTTTAATGCCTGAGAAAGGTCATCGATCAGGTCGTGTCGATCTTCGATACCAACCGATAACCGGACAAATCCTTCAGAAATACATACTTTTTCCAAATCTTCGGCGCTGTAGGTTGAATGGGTCATGGAACCGGGATGTTCGATCAGCGAATCCACATCTCCCAGGCTGACCGCCAGCGTAAACAGCTGGACCGAGTTCATCAGTTTTTCACCGGCTTTCCGGCCCCCTTTAATTTCAAAGGACACAATTCCTCCGAATCCGCTCATTTGTTCACAGGCTAATTGATGCTGTGGATGAGTGGTCAGACCCGGAAACCAGACTTGTTTAACTTTTGGATGTAATGTCAGGTATTTAGCGACTTCCAGGGCGTTCTCCTCATGGCGTTCCATACGTACGGCAAGCGTTTTTAAACCCCGTACCAACAGCCAGGCGTTTAATGGGCTGATAATCCCACCGATATCCCGCAGAATTGTTCCCCGTAGCTCATCAATATAATCTTTTTTTCCAATCGCCAGGCCGGCCACCGTATCACCATGGCCACCGATGTATTTTGTCGCTGAATGCACAACGATATCCGCCCCCAGGTCCAGGGGTCTCTGAAAATAAGGTGTTGGAAAGGTATTATCGACGATCAGGGGAATTTTATGTTTATGGGCAATTTTCGCGCAGTTTTTTATGTCTATGATGGTTAGAGTTGGATTTGCCGGTGTCTCAATATAGATACAACGGGTATTTTCATCGATATTATCGGTGAAATTATCAAGATTTGTCCCGTCAATCTCACGAACCTCAATTTCATACCGTGGCAAAGTCTCCATGAAAAACTGATGTGTTCCGCCATATAAAGTATTACTGGCAACGACATTGCTCCCACTTTTACATAAAGAAAAGATGACCGATGATATGGCTGCCATTCCGGACCCAAAAGCCAGGCCCGCTTCACCGTTTTCAAGAAAAGCTATTTCTCTTTCCAGTGCGGTCTGCGTTGGATTACCAATCCTGGTATAGACATATCCCTCTCGCTCACCGGCAAAAATTTCAGCCCCGGCCCGGGCGCTTTGAAAAGCAAAAGTTGAACTCTGATAAATGGGTATTGATACCGCCCCGGTCGCCTGATCCACCCCTCCGCTACCATGAACACAAAGTGTTGCAAACTGCGCCTTTTTTAAATTCAATTTTGACATATTTATACTCCTAATCTCATTAAGATTATAAATCGTTTAACCACGGAACAACACGGAGAAGTATTTTAGCCTGATTAATTTATGAATTTTAGATTTATCAAATAGCAACAGTAAAGTTTCCCCTTTGCTAAGGGGGGATTAAATCGTTGATTATATGTTACTTATATTCTTAACCATTAATTTTTTATCCTGTTATCCTGTCAAATTACTTATAACTTTACCTGACCAGTATCATTTTTCGGACTTTGGAAAAATTATTTGCCTGGATACGGTAAAAATAAACACCACTGCCAACCAGGTTTCCCATATCGGTTCTGCCATCCCAGATTATCTGATAATAACCCGCCGATTGTGGTTCGTTCACCAGAGTTTTTATTTTCTGTCCGAGCATGTTGTAGACTTCCAGTGTAACATTAGACCGTTCCGGGAGATCATAACCGATTTCAGTTTGTGGATTAAATGGATTTGGGAAATTCTGTTTTAACTGATAGGTTGAAGGTAACTTATCGTCCTTTACCACGGAGATGATTGCATCCACCACTGCGTTCACCGTATCCGAAGGATTACTTTCCCATTGATTAAAGACAGTCGTTACATAATAATAATATTTTTCACCCAAAATTACAGTCGTATCCGTATGGGAACTTGAGGGTGTGGAATCAGCAATGCTAAATTTTATCCCATCTTCACTTCTGTATATATTATAAGAGACATATTTCCCGCTTATCACTTCCTGCCAGTTCAAATCAATCACACGGATACTATTGGTTATCTCTAAATTAAGAGGTGGTGGCGGTAAAATATCGGGACCCGCATAAAATGAATAATAATTTTGAGGCGCATCAAATGGATCAGTGGAAAAT
>JAGLYF010000093.1 GCA_023132435.1 Calditrichia bacterium
CCAGATTAACCACAGATTGGTGGTATCCAGACTTGCCTTTAAAGAGTCTGAAGGGACTATCCGGCAGTTGATCACATAATGATCATCGATCAACTCAACATCGGAGATTGGATCATGAGTTATTTGGGGCTGATATTCCCGCAGATCTATTAAACCATGAAAATCAAACCACTGAATGATGACAGGTAAATTTAACCCCCCGTTAATGTCCAGATCGGCCTGGATAAACGTTTGTGCTGCCATTTCAAAATCAGGATGCATCCCCCAATAATAATGAGAGGCGATAAATAATTGATCTGTCACATATGCCCCTAAATTTCCCCAGATCCGCATTAAGGCCGATGACCAGATTTGCCCCCAGGAATGAGTTCCGGCATATTGCGCTGAATCTTCTTTTGACCAACGCCAATCAAGATCACACCGGCGTCCTGCCCAAAAGGTTGTATCACCTTCTGAACCAATACCGGCATCCCAGAGAAACACATGGTTCCAGCCAAAGGAGTTTACCCGTCTTTTGTAAGAGGCCGCCCAGTAATCGGCACATCCCTCTAATAATGAAAACGTTTCTCCTTTAGGATCATCACTGACTTCAGAAATATTATATTGAATCGCATGTGCATATTCGTGCCGGATAACCGCCGCATCTTCCGCATCATCTACACCACCTTCACCAAAGGCACAATAGTTACACATTTTAGAGTAGTAAGAATTATCAAGACCATTCAACCCATGTGGATCCGCTTCAAACTCAAGCAAACCTTCTTCAACCATATCGTTTTCAAAGAATCCTAATTCCAGCAGGCGGCGGTATGATGCATCGATATGATAATAAACCATCACTGCCTCAAATTCCTGATCAGCGCGGGAATAGTTAAAAAGACCAGAATCGCTTATAATTGGAAATTCATCAAAGGGAGAATCTCTGTTGGTTAATTTCACATAGGGACCTTCCAGTACATACTTACCATCATCATCCGTATATAAATCTTTTAAGGTCACAGAAATCCTCTGGTCGTTGAGAGAGGGATGATCATTATCATTATTATCAACATATTCATCATCCTCTTCCCCCTGTCCATAATAAACACCGGCCATGGTTAGCGGATCCGGGGCCCATATCATCCCAGTGCCATCGGTGCCGCTTTTATATACGATCAGATTTTTAACGTGAACGATATCTCCATTTGCCGCATCTACAAATACCTCCCAGTCTCCAAAAGGTGAAGAACAGGGAATCTCTACGCGATAAGTTAATAAGGGTCCCTTATCCTTACTGTCAAAAACCATCAGTTCTGTTTTTTGATCACCACGCAATTCGCCGGAGACGTTCAGATATGCACGTGCCAATTCTATTGCTTCCAAAGATTGAATTTGAGCCTGTTTGTCTCGCAGGGTAAGACCGGAACGGAAGTTTCCGCTTACAAAAGAAACCTCACCATTTCGATTGACGGATACCACGATCCGGGCATCATAGACAGGAATTCCCTCAACAATTTCCTGGTAAATAAGATGACTTCCGGCCGGGCTTTTTGATATACGTTCCATCCGGACATCGGTGCTAAAATTTTCAATGCCAAATCTTGCTTTGTTTTGATTGAGATAAGAATCTGCTTTTGATTTAATTACTTCAGGAGAGGAAATTTCTGTAATACGGTTAAAATTATTGTTTATATTCGATAGTAACCTTTGTTTTGTATCAAAAACTGCTATCGTTTTTTGTGTGCGGAGGTTATCTATTTCCAGATCGTGATGCTGATGGTGCCCTCTATGGGCGATTCCCTGATTGACAGATAATAAAAGTGAAAAAACAACCATCAAAACCAATGGTGGATATGTTAACATTATTGTTTTAAACACACTTTTCATTTCTCGAATCGTTAAATATTTTCTATCTTTAACCACAAAGGACACCAAGTAGGCACAAAGTACACAAAGAAATGTCTATTTTTATGTCATCCCGAAGGGATCTTTGCAGTTGTCGGTATTACTTTACCAAGCACGTGCAAAGATCCTTATCCCAACGGGATCCCGTTTCGGGACAGGATGACTTAATATTTTCTTTCTACCCTTTATGCCTTCTTTGAGAACTTTGTAGTTAAATAAATATTGACACTGAAAGATAATACCTCAAGACCGGATAAGTAGTGAGCTGAATCAATTATCCAATATCCGAAATCAGCTTATCAATAATATCCCCGACGAAAACATTTTCAGCCTCAGCATTGTACGATGTAACGATCCGATGTCTTATCACCGGTAGAGCCATATCTTTGACATCTGACAGATCGGGTGTCACTTTTCCCATTAAACCGGCCCTGACTTTTGCAGCCAGAACCAAATATTGCGATGCTCTCGGACCGGCACCCCAGCGAATCCATTCCTTGATATAGGGAAATTTTCCATCGCCATTGGGTCTGGTTGCAGAGACTAGTTTCACCGCATAATCGACTATATTATCAGCAACTGGAATTTTTCGCATAAGTTCCTGATAAAATAAAATTTCTTTGTGTTTGATCACTTTCTGTGGTTTTATTTCATCCGCCCCTGTGGTTTTTTTAACGATTGTTTTTTCATCATCTGTGGAAGGATAGTCAAGCCAAAGATTTAACATAAAGCGATCTAACTGCGCTTCCGGAAGCGGGTAGGTTCCCTCCTGTTCAATCGGATTCTGTGTCGCCAGTACAAAGAATGGCAGTGATATTTCATAGGTCTCGCCGGCGGCAGTCACAGTATATTCCTGCATCGCTTCAAGCAGGGCAGATTGTGTTTTCGGAGGGGTACGATTTATTTCATCAGCCAGTATGATATTGGCAAAGATCGGTCCTCTGATATATTTGAATATTTTTTTTCCTGTGGTGACATCTTCTTCGATTATTTCGGTACCGGTAATATCAGAAGGCATCAAATCCGGTGTAAACTGTATACGTGAAAACTTCAAATCCATAATTTCGCCCAAAGTTTTTACCAGTAAGGTCTTGGCTAATCCCGGTACTCCAATCAATAAACAATGCCCTCTGGCAAAAAGCGAGATCAGGAGTTGATCGATTACCTCTTCCTGACCTACAATCGTTTTAGCAATCTCATCTTTTATGTTCTTGAATAATTTTGGCAAATTTTCAATCGCTTCTACATCCTTGTCTTTGCTTTTTTTAGCCATATTTTAGATTCCCTTGTTCTTCTTTTTTAGAGTACTTATATTTTTAATAATTGCAATTTAATTTGAATTTTTAACCACTGAGGACACTGAGAATTTATAATTTTAATATAAACAATTATTTATGATATACACTAAATCAAATTTAGCTCTGAAAAGTAAATAAATATTATTTAGATAAAGGTTTTAAAAACATTATATTATCTCAGTGCTCTCAGTGGTTTATTTTTTTAAATAGACCAGTTTAGTAACCAGATAAGAACTTAATTTTACAAAGCATGGTATCTTAATGCAAACCGATAATCTCAACAAAAATTATCTGCTTGATTATTCACGAGAAGAGATTAATCACTATATTCAAGACATGGGTATGGCCTCCTACCGAACCAGACAAATAATGCAGGGTATTTATATCCAAAAATTATCGGATTTTACAGGTCTGACCACCCTGTCTAAATCCCTGAGAGACACCTTAAATGAAAAAGCTACGTTACGGACATTTAAAGCAATAAAAACAATTAAATCGGATAATGATGGAACAACAAAATTCTTATGGTCCCTCAATGATGGTTTAAAAATTGAGAGTGTCATTATATATGAAGGAGATCGGGTAACATTTTGTATCTCCTCCCAGGTCGGGTGTGCCCTTGATTGTCAGTTCTGCTCCACCGGTAAAATGGGATTTTTACGAAATTTGTCCAGTGGTGAGATTGTTGAGCAGGTTATTTTAATGATGGAACAGGCTGAGAGACCGGCGACTAATATCGTGTATATGGGTATGGGCGAACCTCTCCTGAACTTAAAAAATGTTATCAAAGCCTGCTATATATTATCAGATCCGGAAGGGCTGGCCTTTTCCCGGAAAAAAATCACCATTTCCACCAGCGGAATCGCTCCGGCGGTTCGTAAACTTGCCGATATGGATGCTCCCTTCTCACTGGCCATATCATTAAACGCCGTATTTGAGGAGAAGCGAAGACTACTGATGCCGGTTTCAGAAAACTTTCCGCTTGAAATGCTTATCGATAACATAAGATATTATGTATCAAAGACAGGAAAGCGGGTGACATTTGAATACATTCTGATCGATGGAATAAATGACTCTAAAAAAGATGCAGATCAGCTGATCAAATTGACAAATAAACTCCCCTGTAAAATAAATTTAATTCCCTGCAACTCTACGGATCCTAGGTATCCTCCAACACCAAACGACAGGGCTAAATGGTTTGCTGACTATTTACATCAACGTGGCAGAACCGCGACCGTTCGACTCCGAAAAGGTTGGGAAATTCAGGCTGCCTGCGGACAACTGTATGCCGAAAACGAGATAAAAATCGGAAGAAAAAACACAGGAGATGACTAAATGCATTTGATTTTGTTTGGAGCACCGGGAGTTGGAAAAGGAACACAGGCGAAATTGATTAGTAAAAACTTTAATATTCCTCAAATATCAACAGGAGATATGTTGCGGGACGCGGTAAAAAATAAAACAGAACTTGGTAAAAAAGCTTCTCTTTTGATGAATCAGGGAAAACTGGTCCCCGATGAAATTATGTTGGAACTGATACGGGACCGGATCTCGCATAATGATTGTAAATCCGGATTTATTTTAGATGGATTTCCACGCACTATCGCTCAGGCAAAGGAATTGGATAAGTTGTTTTCTGAGTTACAATTACCAGATGTAACTTGTATTGAGATCAATGTTCCGGATGAAGAAATTATTAATCGTCTGGTAAGTCGAAGACTCTGTGAACAGTGCGGTACGGATTACAATTTAATAACAAATCCGCCCCCTGAAAATATGCGTTGTGATAAATGCGGAGGCACTATTATTCAGCGTAAGGACGATAACGAGGAGACAATATCTAACCGTCTGAAAGTATATCTGGCCCAAACCGCTCCTTTAAAAGAATATTACCAGCATAAAGGGGCTTTTTTTAGCATAGATGGATTACGCAGCATAGAAGAAATACGTGATGATATATTTGGAATTCTTAAACAATGAATAATTAAGAATAGTAGTTGTAGTCCATTTTAGAAATGGACTACAACTCAATAAAGATTAATTGGTGTTACTTTAGAGAACGACGTAGCGACGCAACGAATGTGAAGACAAATTACATCCCGCAGATGCGGGATGTAATTTGGAACATTGCGTCTTAGCGCCTTTGCGCGAGATATTTATGATATAAATAAATCAAGCTAATTAAAAATGAAGCAATTTTTAATACCACTCTGTCTTTTAATTTTATTATCGTGCTCAGAACGAGACAAAGATAATCCATTCGATCCGACAGGTGATGCACCGGTAATCCTGGGTGCCAGATCGATCAACAAGAGTGTTGAACTTTCCTGGAGTCAACCCGATTTGGTGGACTATACCGGATTCAACCTTTACCGAAAAGAGGAAGGTGCCGAACAATTTTTTACCAGAATCGCGGAATTGCTTCCTGTAAGCAGAACTTATACCGACACGACTGTTGAGTATGGAAATGCTTACATTTATTTTATAAAAGTAGCCTCCGGCAATCTGGAGAGCCGTCCATCGGAAGCAGTATCAGTAACACCCGGGCCGGGATTTAACTGGATCGTAGATCATGACGCCTTTCAAATCTTAAAAACATCCTATGATTTATCATATACTTTTTTAGTTTATGATACCTATCCGGGAATGCCTACAGACATGGCAGTTTCAACCAGTCTGGAAACCGGTGTGATCTTGTTCAATAGATCCGGAGTGATTCAAGAAATCGATTTTTCTGGTAATCTTAAAAGTCAATATGAGGAAATTAGATATCCCTATGCCGTCGCCTATGATCCCGTCGGATCACTATTCTGGATTACCGATAGCAGCGGTTTTTTGTATACTCTGGATACTCAGGCTGATGATATTAATTATGTATATGTGTCGTTATCAAAACCAATTTCAATTCATATCGCTCCGGAAAAAAATCTGATAAGTGTTGTAGATGCCGGGGAAAAAGAAATTGTACAATTTAATCGCTCCGGTAATCTTATAAATAAGATTACTTTAATTAATGGTAAACCACTTGAAGGTCCCTATCGTTATGTCATTGATGAAAAACATGATCGCAGCTGGCTTGTAGACGGGAATATGGATATTGACTATATTTATACAAAATCATTTGAAGATGAAGAATATTTTCTTGCCGATAGCGTTTTAAATGCCGGGGACATTGAAGTAAGTCTGTCGGGTGAGAAGGCCTGGTATGTTTCTTTCAATAGACGCGAGTCGATTGTTTTGCAACTTTCTGCGGAGGGGACTCGTCAATTAGAGTTGTCTTATTTTTATAATCCATTTGATCTTCATGTGAATCCCTATGATGGATCACTTCTCGTAGTGGATTCCTGGAATGGAAGAGTTTTACACTATGACGATTCAAACAGATTAATAGGTGAAATGGTAAATTTAATCTTTCCGGTTAAGGTACTGGTTCAATGAGAGATTTGCGGTTGTCCTCAAAAATATTGATACCGATTCTGGTATTGCTCTTTGTGATACCATTCGCTTATGATCTGTATCAATTTTTTAGTGATGTGAATATTCTTGTTGTCGACTATATGAAAGAAGGATTAAACATCATATTCGCCATTTTATACTACTTTTTTCTGATAAACACCTTCAATTTTCGTGACAAATCAATAGAAGAAAATTTAAAGATATTTGTATATCTGTTGGGTATTCTCTACCTCTCTGTCATTCTTGCAAAACTTTTCTTGAATCCCAGCTATTCTGTTGCCGATTTCCCACCACTGTCAGAAACCTTTACAAGTGTCATTTATTCAAATCTTGTATCTTTATTTGCAGTTCTTTTTATGATTCCGATCCTGATCGTCATAAAAAATCTAATTTATTATAAGCGAACACGACGAACTTATTTATTTATGCGTATACTGGTTATATTTTCCCTTGCCACCGTTTTATCCGGTGTTATTTTCCCCACTCCGGATACTTTTGAGTTCAGCGGACCCGGAATTTATAACGACATCCTGTTTTCCATCGTTTTGGTATTAATCATTTTACAATCATTTCGAAATTCCTGGATTACCTATCTATCAAGGAAAGAGAAAGTAACCTATTTTTTTATTTCCCTGTTTATCTTTTGGGCATTATTATATCTCAACAATTTTGCCTTTAATATTTCAATCCCGGCTCATAGTCTCGCCGCCGGAGTTTTTAGCACCATTGCCTGGTATTTTCAACTTTCCTATGTTCTGTTTTCAAGTATCTATTTATTATTTCAGTTACCCACTGCCCGTGTCTTCGATCGCAAAATGAATGAAGTGACTTCCCTGTTAGATCTGAGCCGTGTGATTAGTACTGAATTTGATTTCCATAAGCTGATAAAATTATTACCGGAGATGGCTATAAAGGTGATTGGGGCAGAATCGATTTGGTTGGAATTGTATAAACCGGATTCGAAAGAATTATATATCGCTTCTTCCCAAAACATACACGAAAATGAAATATCAGAATTCGGGAAAAGTGGACGGCAAATTCTCAGCGAAAAAATTGTCAGCACACGAAAACCCATTCTTTTAAACGAAATCGGTAAAAATCATCCTTATGCTTATCTGAGGGAGTGGAAATCAGATATTGGCTCGATAATTGGAGCCCCCTTGATATCCGGAAATGGAAAACCCTTAGGTATCCTTTTCGCAACAAAAAAATACACATTTGGCTTTTATCCTGACGACCTGGCAATGCTGGAGGCGTATGCGAATCAGGGAGTTATTGCTCTGGATAATGTCATGCTCCTCAAAGAATCATTCGAACATGAACGTATGGAGGAAGAGTTACGGATTGCCCGTGAAGTACAACAAAAACTTCTACCTCATAAAACACCAAAATATAACGGTATTTCAATCGAAGCATTAACCATCACTGCTTATGAAGTGGGCGGAGACTATTACGATTATATTAACTTCTCTGATGACCGGTTAGGATTTATCATCGGTGATGTTAGTGGTAAGGGTACATCTGCAGCGTTTTATATGGCCGAAGCGAAAGGGATCGTTCAGTCATTGGGTAAATCATTCCAGCAACCCCGCGAGTTATTGATCCGGACGAATGAGATCCTTTATGAGACTCTGGAACGTAAATCTTTTATAAGTATGTTAATGGCTACCTTGGACTGTAAGACAAACACCCTCTCCTTTGCCAGGGCCGGGCATTGTCCCTTATTATATTACAATTCAAAAGTAAATAAAGCGGCACTTTTACAACCAGATGGAATTGGTGTCGGTCTGGAAAAGGGAGACATTTTTAAGAAGAAACTGAAAGAAGAAAAAGTCAAATGCCATTCCGGCGATATCTTCGTCTTTTATACAGATGGTTTATCAGAAGCCCGAAATCATGATGGTGAAGAATACGGAGATGAACGATTACGGAATTTAATAGAAACAAATGCAAAAAAAACAGCACCGGAGTTAAAAGAACTTGTGATCGACTCTATCTTATCTTTTTTAGACGGTCAAAGTTTGTCAGACGATTTAACCCTGCTTCTCGTGAAGTTGTAGTAAATTGTAGGTTGTGATTATAAATTATTTGCGGAGGTTTATTGATGGAGAATTTCGAAGTTGCTCGTGTAGATCGCTCAGATGTTAGCATCTTAAGGCTTAAAGGATTTCTCGATGCCCACACAGCGCCTAATTTTGAACAGGCAATTCAAGAGCTTATCGAAGAAAACCGGTACAAGATTATCGTTAGTATGTCCGATCTTAATTATATCAGTAGCGCCGGATTGGGTGTATTTATGGGATTTATTGAAGAAATACGGGAAAAAGAAGGTGATATAAAATTAACCAATATGACTGATAAAGTTTTTAAGGTTTTTGACTTGCTTGGTTTTCCAGCACTTTATAAAATTTTTCAAGAGGAAGCGGAAGCTGAAAAGGAATACAGCAAATAGTGATGTATCCTCCTTTCAATTACGCTCATATTTAACTAGGATGGAAAAACATGAAAGCCAAAACCCAGAAATATAAACTGAAAATTCCGAGTATCACGGAAAATCTACAGATGATCAGGGAATTTGTGCTCAAAATCGCAGCAAAAACAGGTTTTAATGAGGAAACTCAGGAACAGATTGCCCTTGCCGTTGATGAGGCGTGCACTAATGTCATCAAGCATGCTCATCATCATGATGCCCGGAGACTAATGGATATTCAAATCCAAACAGACGCAAATAAAATGAAAATCACAATTACTGATAAGGGCCGGGGATTTGATATCACCAAACTCAAAGATCCGGATATTGAAAAATTTATCAAAGAGTCGAGACATGGTGGTCTGGGAATTTATCTGATTAAGACTTTAATGGATGAGGTGGATTATGAGTTTAATCCCGGTGTTAAAAATCAGGTACAACTGACAAAATATCTTAAAAAATCAGTTACCTCCTGAGGATGTGATGACAGATCATTTAGCAAGTTTTAAAGAACGAAAAAACCTCGAGGATACAAACTCCGATGATATGGATCGTCGCCTGATAGAGTTATCAGCTCTTTTTGAAATCAGTCAAACATTAAACTCCTCCCTCAACCTGCAATCAATATTAAACAATGTTCTTTTAGTCCCGATGGGCAGAATGATGCTCGGAAAAGGTCTGATTTTGATCAAAAATGAGGGAAACATTTTTAGAATTGAAACCATCAAGGGACTTCCGCATAAATTGCAAGGTAAAGAAATAGAGATTCCAAATCTTCCGACCCACTCCTTTTTTATTAATGAACTTGAAAAAGAAGAATCATGGATAACATTCTTTAAAGAATTCAAAATTGAATTGATGATTCCAATCATCTCCCGGACAGATGTGATTGGATTACTGGGATTTAGTAGAAAAATCACCGGCCAATCTTTCAGTGAGAATGAAATCGAATTCCTTGGTTCACTTACCAATATAGCGACAACTTCTATCGAAAATGCTCTGGTCTTTGACCAGATCCAAAAAGTCAATCGTCAGTTGGATCACAAAATTCAGGAATTAAATACCCTGTTCGATATTGGAAAGGAACTCAATCTGACTCTGGACAAGGATAAAATTCTTAAACTATTATCTTATGCCTTAATGGGTCAGGTCACTGTAAATAGTTTTATCATTGCCCTAAAAGAGGGGGATAATTTTCGGACTGCGATGGTTAAGGGTAGTCAATTTTCGTTAAAGGAAGGTGATTTATGTGAACATCTCTGTGAATTGAGTGGTTTTCTCAATACCCCACATTTACGTAATAACCAGTCTGAATTTGATGACGAATTAAGTGATGCTCAGGTACGGGTGGTCGTACCGATGCAAATTCAGAATGAAACGCAGGGATATATTTTTCTAGGTGATAAGATAACAAAACAACCTTATATAGAAAGTGATCTGGAATTTTTGCAAACACTTGGCAACGTAGCAATTATATCACTTGAAAATGCCCGGCTATTTATTGAGACGCTGGAAAAACAAAAACTTGAAGAAGAAATGGCTCTGGCCTGGAATATTCAAGCCCGCCTTCTTCCCAAAACCATGCCTGATTTATCAAATATCCTCATTCATGGTGTAAATATTCCCAGTAAGCAAGTTGGAGGGGATTATTTTGATATCATAAATATCGATAGCAACTGTTTGGGAATAACGATTGCAGATGTCTCCGGAAAAGGCATGGGTGCCGCTCTGCTTATGTCAAATCTCCAGGCAAGTTTACAATCTTTGGTTAAAGAAAATTATTCTCTGGATAAACTTGTCGGTCGAATAAATAATGTCATCTACCAAAATACAGATCCGGAAAAATATATTACTTTTTTTTATGGACAACTTGATAAAAAAACACTCACATTTGATTATGTAAATGCCGGACATAATCCACCCTACCTGTTACATAAAGACGGTACCATGGATGAATTGATTACAGGTGGAATTATCCTGGGTATGATGCCTGATATGCCCTACGAAATAGGTGCATGTCAATTGAAAAAGGGTGATATGTTAATGCTCTATACCGATGGGGTAACAGAAACCATGACCTTGGAAGATGAAGAGTATGAGGAAACCAGACTGATCAATTTTCTCAAGCGTACAGGTCTCTCTAAAAAACCCGAGGAAATCAACAATGATTTAATCCTTGAACTCGAACAGTTTGCCAGCGGTGCCCCACAAAACGACGATATAACTATTTTAACACTCCAAGTAATTGAATAATACTCGATATGATTCATGGGATGATACGGATCTATTCCCCCTTAGTAAAGGGGGTTAGGGGGTTGTAATCAAATCATTTTAAATCCAATGGCCCGTTTCAAACATCCGCATTAAATTCAAACACCCCCCTTAATCCCCCCTTGATAGGCTGATCGTGTCCCACATTTT
>JAGLYF010000094.1 GCA_023132435.1 Calditrichia bacterium
TTCAACTTTGATCTACCCATATAATCTCCTATAGAATTTTTCCCTTATTGAGCAGATATGTTCATATAATCATATTTCAAAAGACGGCAAATACAATGCCAATGGAAATTTGTATTATTTAGTCAGATTATTATATCGTCAAGCATAAAAGTATTGTGATGGTCATATAATTTATTATATTGTTGTAGGTATATAAGTTTTATATACTATCACAGTACAACTCATAGTTAGCTGTATAGGAGAAATATGAAGTTTCGAGAATTTAGAAATGAAGATGCTGAATTTTGTTTTAAAACAAGAAGTGCTGCATTTATAGAAAAGTTTTACAACGAAATTGGATCTCAAATTGTGTCATTGTGCGTAAATGCATATATGCCGCAAGATTATATAGAGTTTTCAAAAAATATGAAAATATTCATACTTGAAGATTTAGGAGAAAAAGTTGGATTCTTAGCTGTTAAGAGAATCGAAAAAGAAGTGGCGGAAATACCCCTTATATATTTTAGTTTGAATAAGATAGGCGAAGGTTATGGTAGGAGATCGATGGAATATATTGAAGATTGGATAAAGGAAAATTGGAAAGACGTAAATAAAATTATTTTGGATACAATCATTCCAGATTATAATGGTAGTTTTTATTCAAAAATGAAGTATAAAGAAATAGGGGAAAGTGTTTGTGCTTTTTCAGATCAAAAAGTTAGAGCAAAACGTTTTGAGAAAATGATTAAATAATACAGCAAATGGCTTAAAATCGAACAAAGGGTAATCACATGAAGGAGTTAAAAGCAAAAAAAGTTTTGCAGAAAATCCTTGATCCTTCGGATGTTAAGATTAATGGGAACAGACCCTGGGATATCCAGATACACAACCCCAATTTTTATGAAAGGGTCTTATCAGGAGGTTTTCGGTACAGGGAATAATTCCAAAGTTTGAATCAGAGTTGGTTTTGAAAGTCTTGAAGAAAGATATAATTTTTTATTTCCCAGGGTAGTATTCATACTTTCAGCTCTTCCTAAATTGAGCTCTTGTATCGATAATGATGATGCGAAAAACCAACGATTTTTGTTGAGTATAATAGTTAGAGGCAATTTAAGTAGTCGTACTATGCTGATAATGCAGGATGCGTAAGATTTTTCAGTAGTAAATCACAATATCAATTTGGGTTTTCACATTATATTATACTTATATAGCAAAGGGATGTCAAGTAAAAAAAAATTAGATAATGTTAGGGTATGACTGACCAATCAATTATCTTATGCGAGTGCAAAAGAATTTGGTGTACGGGATATAAAAAGGAGGATCTTATGATCGAGATAAAAGAGGTTGTTGAATATCTTGTAAAAATGATTGTTGATAAACCCGAAGAGGTTGAGATAGCCGAGAAGAGTGGCGAACATGTAATTATATTTGAGATCCACGCCAATAAACAGGATTTTGGGAAAATACTTGGAAAGCATGCGAAGAATATACAAGCAATTAGAACGCTTGTAAGCGCTGTTTCTGCTAAAGCGGGAAAAAGAACAACAATCGAAATAATTGAGTAGGATATTTTTAGAATATAAAAAAACGAGAGTTAAAAAAATTAATTCTATATGCAGCCTCGTATTGTATTTTACCACCGAAGGGAAAGGTAAAACCTATACAATGATCGAGTGTGATCAGCAACTGGATTGTGTTGTTCATAAGCCTAATCAAGAGAGTGTTTTTGATTGGGAATATTGTCCTGCCTATAAAGAACACGACGTGGTTTAATTAGAATAGATGTAATTTTTGTATCTGTTCGCACCTTCATCTTCCAGCTATTTGAGACCTGCAATTTATTGACATATGCACTGACGTACCGACAAGGACACGAGGCATAAAGAATTAGAGGTAGAAATTTTGTGATTATAAAATACATCCGATTTTTATTGCATTCCGCTGTTGTGTCTGTATATTATGACGTTGACATGGATACAGACCACTCAGACTAAATATCTTCTTGATTTCTTTTAAAGACGACAGAAAAACATTTTGTGTAACCGCTTTCCTCATAG
>JAGLYF010000095.1 GCA_023132435.1 Calditrichia bacterium
ATGCTCTGTCCGGAATTTTCCATTTACTGTGTATTAAAAAACGACGTTTCAGAGATTACTGCAAATCAGGAAAAAAGTGCTTAACCACTGAGGACACGGAGTATAACTAAAAAGGTAAAAGTCTAAAGTAAAAAGTAAAAAGGTAAAAGTAAAAAGGTAAAAGGTATAGGGTATAAGGGTATAAGGGTATAAGGTAAAATAAGCAAGTTATGGAAATGCAGAATGGAGACCAAGATGAAGTATTCGATTTTTTACTTTTAACTTTTTCCTTTTTACTTAGAATACTCTCAGTGGTTAATTATTTAATGGAATACAGAATACGAAAAGGAGCCGAGAAATGAAAGCTGATGCCAAAGGTGTATTGACCGGTGATCATTATCTGGATGGTGATAAGGCCTGTGCTGAAGGTGCTATTGCCGCCGGCTGCCGGTTTGTCGCCGGGTATCCGATTACACCATCAACAGAAGTTGCGGAGAGAATATCTGAAAGATTCCCTCTTGTTGATGGCTTTTTTATCCAGATGGAAGATGAAATCGCCTCCATGGCTGCTATTTTAGGTGCTTCTTGGACCGGTGTAAAGTCGATGACAATTACATCCGGACCTGGATTTTCATTAATGATGGAAAATATTGGCCTCGGGGCCATGCTGGAAACACCCTGTGTGGTTGTAAATGTTCAGAGAGGGGGGCCCTCAACCGGTTTACCAACCCTGCCTGGACAAGCCGATCTTATGCAGGCGCGATGGGGATCACATGGTGATTATGAAATTATCGCCCTCTGTCCCAATTCGCCGCAGGAATGCTTTGATCTGGTTATTACCGCTTTTAATCTGTCAGAAAGATACAGGGTGCCTGTTATGTTTATGATGGATGAGTGTGTCGGGCATATGACCGAAAAGGTGATCATCCCGACCGCAGATAAAATTGAAGTTGACTATCGCAAAATTTCCAATAAAAAACCGGATGAGTATTTACCATACGAGTATGGAGATAATCTGGTTCCGGATATGGTAAGAGCCGGGGAAGGCTATTTCTTTCATGTCACCGGTTTAACCCATGATGAAAAGGGATATCCTGTCATGGACTGGATAACCCAGGAAAAATGCGTCAGTCGGTTGATGGATAAAATTACCAAGAATGCTGACGATATCATCATGCTGAAAGAGGAAAATATCGATAAAGCCGAAGTAGTGGTTATATCCTTCGGGATAACTTCCCGGGTAGCTTTGCGGGCGATACAGATGGCGGAAGAAAGCGGCATAAAAAACCTGGGGCGGTTACGGTTGGTAACCATCTGGCCGTTTCCGGAAAAAAGGATCAGGGAACTGTCTAAAAAAGTAAAGGCTTTTGTGGTTCCAGAGATGAATTATGGTCAGATGGTGCTGGAAGTTGAACGCTGTGCCGCCGGTCAATGTAAAACCATACTTGTGCCACATGGTGGCGGTACTGTGCATCAACCAGAAACAATATTTAAGGCCATTCAGGAGGCATACAAATGAAAGAAACGATGGAAAAGGTTAAGAAAGTACACAAAACGAGGAAAAAAGTAGAGAAAGAACCTGAGATTGAACAACACCCCCTGGAATCCTGGCTTCGGATGGACAGGATTCCGCATATCTGGTGTTCAACCTGCGGAATCGGGACAGTTGTTTCCTGTTTTGTCGAGGCCCTGAAAAAAACCGGGTTTGATCGTAATGACGTATGTGTTGTCTCCGGTATTGGATGCAGCGGGCGTGTTGCCGGCTATATCAAGCAGGACTCTTTCCATACAACGCATGGCCGGGCAGTTCCGTTTGCGGTGGGTCTTAAACTGGCAAATCCACGTTTAAAAGTAGTTGTAATCAGTGGGGATGGGGATATCTCCTCGATTGGCGGAAATCATCTTATTCATACAGCGCGGCGAAATATTGATATTACGATAATCTGTATTAATAATTTTACTTATGCCATGACCGGTGGTCAGGTCGCACCGACCACGCCACTAACTGCCGTGGCTACGACAGCACCTTATGGAAGTTATGAAAATCCATTTAACTTACCTTCATTGGTCGCTTCCTGTGGTGCGACCTATGTTGCCCGTTGGACAGCTCTGCATGTCCGGCGATTGACTAATTCAATGACTGAAGCATTACAGAAAAAAGGATTTTCATTTGTTGAGGTTATATGTCCCTGTACTACCCTGTATGCAAGGAAAAATAAACTTGGAAGCGGCCTGGATCTGATGAAATTTTACCATGATAATGCAGAAATCGCACATGGGGCTGATCCCAATGATGTGGATATTCAGTTCCAGAGTAAAATTAAAGTAGGAAAGTTCGTGGATATTGATAAACCCAGTTATTTAGATGCATATAACGATTATTTAAAGACGAAACTGGGAGACAAATTTAAACCGTGGGGTGTTGATGAAGAAGAACACTGAGATACGAATTGCCGGATTTGGTGGTCAGGGTATTATTCTTTCTGGCTACATTATCGGTAAAGCCGCAGCAATCTTTGATAATAAATTTTCTACTCTTATTCAGAGCTTTGGGCCAGAAGCGAGAGGAAGTTCCTGTTCAGCCCAGTTATTGATATCGGATAACCAGATTTTATATCCCTATCTTGTTCAACCGGAAATTTCAATTATTCTTTCGAAAGATGCCTATGACAAGTTTGGTGGTGAATTGAAATCAGGTGGCATCATGTTGGTAGAAAAGGATTTGGTAAATCCGGAAAATGCACCCAAGGGAGTAAAAGTATACGCTGTCCCGTCCACGAGGCTGGCAGAGGAAATGGGTCGTAAAATTGTTATGAATATCATTACGGTTGGTTTCTTTTCCGCTACCACCGGTGTGACATCTTATGAGGCTACACGAAAGGCGGTCGAATCATCGGTTCCTCCCGGTACCGAAGAAATGAATTTAATGGCATTTGATACGGGTTATAATTACGGCAAAGAATTAATGGAAGGGGAAAAGCCTAAGACGAAAAAAGCGGTGAATAAAGCGATATAACGGTGAATCGTTGGGCGTAGAGCGTGAGGCGTAGAGCGTTGGGCGTATGGCGAGATTTGAAACGTAAGACATAGATCGTAGGGCGTGAAGCGTAGGGCGAAATTTAAAACGTAAGACGCTAGAAGCTAGACGTAAGACGGGGTATGCAGAATTAAAGGGTATTCGTCCCGAAGCGCCGGTTTAGAGGAAAGCAGTAACATGGAAGCCCTGAAGGGGCGAAATGAAAGGACGCATTAGGTGTAGAGACGGGCCGATGGGCCGTCTCAATACAAACAAAACCCAGAAGGCAAAGGATTAAATATTCAATATCCAACAAGGAATATCGAATGAAGATGTAGGGGCATGGCGTGCCATGCCCATTGGTAACAAACCAATTAAGGTGACAAATGGCGGAAGAGGTATTAAATCCGAAAGGAGCACTGGTAATAGGAGGGGGGATTGCCGGAATTCAGGCCGCCCTAGATCTTGCCGGAGCTCAATTTCAGGTTTATCTGGTTGAACGCCAGCCAAGTGTCGGTGGTACTATGGCGAAACTGGATAAAACCTTTCCCAGCATGGATTGCGCTATATGAATTTTGGGACCGAAAATGATGGATGTCGGTCGACATCCCAATATTAAACTGCTTACCTATTCAGAAGTCATCAGTGTCAAGGGAAAACCTGGAAAATTTAAAGTAAAAGTCCTCAGAAAAGCACGCTTTGTGGATGAAAGCGAGTGTACTGCCTGTGGAGAATGTGCCAAGGTATGTCCGATTCTTGAACCCAATGAATTTGATGAAGGATTGGCCCTGAGAAGAGCTATCTTCTCACCTTTTGCCCAGGCAGTTCCTTCTGCTTATGTACGCTATGCTGATGATTGTCTTGGTACAAATCCGATCGCCTGCGGTAAATGTATGGATGCCTGTCTGAAAAATTGTATTGATCTGGATATGCTGGATGAAATCGTCGAGTTAGAGGTGGGAGCGGTTATTTGTGCGACCGGTATTGATTATTATGATCCGCGGGAAGCCAGTGAGTATGGATACACCCGTTTCCAGAATGTCGTAAACAGTATCGAATTAGAAAGAGTGCTTAGTCCCGGCGGTCCCTCGGCCGGAAAATTACTCCGGTTTACCGATCAAAAAGAACCGCAACGCATATCGTTTATTCAGTGTGTAGGCTCCCGCTGTATTCACAGGGATATCCCTTATTGCAGCCGGATTTGCTGTATGAACGCGATGAAAAGCGCACTGTTGATCCGTGAAATAAATCCTACCGCACAAATTGATATCTTTTATATTGATGTACGGGCTTTTGGTAAGGGTTTTGAACAGTTTTATCACCGGGCTATGCATGAAGCAAAGGTTAATTTTGTGAAAGGCAAACCATCCCGCATTGAAGAGGATCCGGAATCGGGAGATCTGATCATTTTAACTGAAAATGTAGAAACCGGTAAATCGGATCGGATTCGGACAGAAATGGTCATTCTGTCAGAGGCGTTGGTTCCTGCCGCCGGATCTCATGATTTGGCAAAAGTATTAGGTATAGAAACTGATAATCGGGGATTTTTCTCACCGTCCGATCCCTGCGGGGAACCGCTAAGTTCAACGCGTGAAGGAATTTTCCTCTGTGGATGTTCTACCGGTCCAAAAGATATTACCGATTCTATAACCGAAGCATCAGGAACGGCAATCCGGGCCGCCCAGTATCTAACTCCTTATAAACTTCCGGAACTTAAAGAAGAAATCCCCTATTATGATTATTCAGGTCCACTACGCATTGGCGTATTTGTCTGTCACTGTGGTTCAAATATTGCCGGAGTTGTCGATGTTCAGGAGTTAAAGGAATATGCCACGGAGCTGGGTGATGTTGTCTATTCGGATGATTTATTATTTGCCTGTTCTGAGAGTACTCAACGTAATATTCAAGAGAAAGTACTGGAAAACAAGCTGAATAGGGTGATTATTGCCGCCTGTACACCACGCACCCATGAACCCATTTTCAGAGAATCACTGCGTAAGATAGGACTAAATCCCTATTTATTTGAAATGGCCAACATCAGGGATCACTGTTCCTGGGTACATCAAAATGATCCCACCGCTGCTACTCATAAAGCGAAAGATTTGATTCGTATGGCAGTTGCCCGTGCCAGACAATTGGAGCCTCTGGAACCAAAAGAGATGGAAATAGGGCACAATGTGCTGGTGATCGGTGGGGGAATCTCGGGTTTAGAAACGGCGATTCAACTGGCCAGGCGTGATTATGGGGTATTCATCGTTGAAAAGGAAGAACATCTCGGAGGTGTGACCAAACAACTTCATTCTTTGTACCCAAGCGCGAAACCTGGTGAATCTCTTATCCAGGAAAAATTAAAAGAGGTTTACGAGCGGGATATTAAAATATTTACCCAGACTGATATTGCAGATATCAGTGGATATGTAGGGAACTTTAAAGTAACTCTCAAGCCGGGTGATGGCCAGATTGCACCTCCGCCACTGGAAGTGGGTGCCATTGTTCTGGCTACCGGATTCCAGTTGTATCAGCCTGAGGAAGGGGAATATGGTTTCCTTAAATTCCCCAATGTTATTACAAATATGGAAATGGAAAAGTGGTTTCCGGCAAAAGAAAAACCTCTGTTTGAAGGGAAACCGGTGAAACATGTCGCTTATATGCAATGTGTCGGTTCGCGTGGTGAGGGAGGTTTGCCGGAATGCTCGAGATATTGCTGTCAGGCGGCTATTAAGCAGGCTATTGATTTGAGGAAAATGGGTGTTCGGGTGACCATTTTCAACCGGGATATCCGTGTTTATCATCATGAAGCGGAAACGATGTACCGGGAGGCGAGAGAGCGGGGTGTAACCTTTATTCGCTTTACGCCTGAGAATGAACCAAAACTGATAGGTGATGAGCGGTTAAAAGCGATACAATTTAATGATCCAACCCTCAAGACGGATATTGAAATACCGGTGGATCTCCTGGTGCTCTCTTTGGGAATGCGGCCGGCAGCAAAGTCGGTAGAAGGCATTCAAAAATTTATCAAAGTTCCTCTGGGTATGGATGGATTCCTGTTGGAAAAACATCCCAAATTTGGATCGGTTGAAACCAATATTCAGGGAGTTTTTATTTGTGGATGTGTCCAGGGACCGAAGGATATTGCTGATTCGATCGCTCAGTCAAATGCGGTTGCCGCGAAGGTGGACGCTTTACTCTCCAGATCAACAATCTGGATGGAGCCGATCACTTCCTTTGTACAGGAGGAACTCTGTCGTGGCTGCGGAACCTGTGTGGATATTTGTGAATATGGGGCGATCAGGTTAAAGGATAGTAATGGCGTACAGGTTGCTGAGGTAAATGAAGCACTCTGTGAAGGGTGTGGCACCTGTTCAACTTATTGCCCAACCGGCGCGATTGATATCCATCATTTTCGGGATAAACAAATTGAATCGATGCTGGAGGCGTTTTTATTGACTGAACGGAGTGCATAAATCGTGAAACGTCAGACGCTAGACGTGAGACGCAAAATGCAAAATGTAGGGGCACAGTGTGCCGTGCCCATTGGCAACAAACCACGTTATTGCGTAGAGACGGGCCGATGGGCCGTCTCATTGTACCAATGATTAACGATGAAATGTAGGGGCTGGTCTCCGTGCCCGCCCAATAAAATGAAATATCCAACATCCAACAAGGAATTTCCAATAATGAAGTAGGAGCGTTTCGCGAAACGCCCAGTTATAGTGATGAGAATGTAATATAAATCCCATAAGGGCTGGATCGGAATTTTATGGAGAAAAAGGTGAAGGAAACGACCAAACAAAAAACCAAATCCAAACCCCAATTCGAGCCACGCATCGTCGTATTCGCCTGCAACTGGTGCAGTTATCCCGCCGCCGATGCAGCAGGAATCAACCGGTTACAATATCCGGCCAATGTGCGGATTATTCGTGTGATGTGTATGGGGCGCGTAGATCCGGGATTTGTTTTGAAAGCACTGGTGATGGGGGCCGATGGCGTGTTGGTTTCCGGCTGTCATTTTGAAGATTGTCATTATAGTTTTGGCGCCAGAAAAGCAGCCGAACAATATAAAAAACTGGAAAAAATCGTTCACATGCTCGGACTCGAGAAAGAACGTATCCGGCAGGAATTTATCTCTGCGGCAGAATTTCCCAAATTTGCCAAAGTGGTACGGGAAATGGTTGAGCAGATCAAAAAATTAGGTCCAAGCCCTCTGGAAAGAGGAGCACTATATAAGGATCAAAAATTGGAATCGGAGATCATTGAGGAGGTTGCGCCGGTTACACCGTGAGGCGTGGAGCGTAGGGCGTGTAATGCAAGACGCCAATTGTAAAATGTAGGGGCATGGCGTGCCGTGCCCATCTAAGAGAATTGAATATCCAATATCCAACAAGGAATTATCAATGATGAAGTAGGGGCATGGCGTGCCGTGCCCAATAATCAGAGAGCAAATTATGCAATATGATGTAAAATTAATTCAGGAGACCAATGCCTATAGTTGTATAGAATGTGGTAAATGTACGGGCGCCTGTCCGGTGGCCAGGTATTCCAGTACATTTTCACCGAGGCAAATTCTGACCGGATCAATACATAATTCTCATCCGGAGGCTTTTCGTAAGGCGGATCTGTGGTCCTGTCTGACCTGTAAACGCTGTGATGAAGTTTGTCCCTCCGATATAAAGTATATCGATTTTATCCACCTGATCCGGCAATTTCAGGGAATTGAAAATCGCGAAGGCACCTGTTCGCATGGCGGTATTCTGGAATCCATTTCAAAGATCATGATGGCGCCTAATTTGAAACAACAACGACTCGATGGATTGAATGGTAATCTCCAGATCTCTCAGAACAGCGAATATATGTATTTTATGGGATGTCTGCCGTATTTCGAGGTTCTCTTTGAAGATATAAATGTAGAAGCGATGAAGATCGCGCGTAATACCATAAAGATTCTCAATTATTTTGATATTAAACCCCAGGTTCTATCCGATGAAAAATGTTGCGGGCATGATTCTTACTGGAACGGAGATATCCAGACCTTTCATAAATTGGGACTGGCTAACATCGATCAAATTAAAAAAGCAAAAGTAAAAAAAATAATCACCTCCTGTCCAGAATGTTACCGTACCCTGAAAGTAGATTATCCTAAAAATTTTGGTCGGCAGGAATTTGAGGTTTTTCATATCAGTGAATTTTTATCAGAAATCATAGCGGATAAAAAACCTGTGTTAAAAAGTGAATCCCAAAAAGTGACTTTTCAGGATCCCTGTCGTCTGGGTCGTCATATGAATATCTATGAACAACCGAGAGAAACACTGAGATCGATATCGGGTGTTGATCTGGTTGAAATGGGACATCATCATAAGCGATCAATTTGTTGTGGCGTCTCAGGGTGGATGAATTGTTCGCAGGTTTCTAAACAAATCCAGGCTAATCGTCTGGGCGAAGCAAAAGCAACCGGAGCTGACATACTGGTGACTGCCTGCGTCAAGTGTCAAATCCATTTCAATTGTGCCTTAAATGACCAGAATCTGGGAAAAGAAATGCCTTTTCAGGTTAAGGATTTGACAGAGGTGGTTGGTGAGTCACTGACGTGACTCAATGCTGGATACTTGATACTTGATACTAGATACTGGATACTCAATGCTGGATATTGGATGATGAAGATCTGTTTCCCCCTTAAAAAAGGGGGACTAAGGGGGTTGTTTAATGTTTGATGTTGGATATTATAAACGTTAGACGTCAGACGTGAAATGTGAAATGTAGAGACGGGCCGATGGGCCGTCTCAATACAAACAAAACCCAGAAGGCAGATGAAAAAATTGAATATCTAATCATATTTCGAAATTAGATATTGGAATTTATTTGAAATTTGTTTTTTGTAATTTGGAATTTATTAATACCTAATTGTCTAAATATAACCTAATCCCTGCAAGGGGGGAAGAGAGGATGGAAGAAGAAAAACTTCGTATTGGTGTTTTTGTCTGTGATTGCGGCTTAAATATTGCCGGCACCGTTGATACTGAAGCAGTCGCCAAATACTCGGAAACACTAGATGATGTGGTAGCGGTTGTACGGAATAAGTATACCTGTGCGGATCCGGGCCAGAATGAGATTAAAAAAGCGATTAAAGAACATCAGTTAAACCGGGTGGTTGTGGCTTCCTGTACACCAAAAATTCATGAGCCGACCTTTCGTCAATGTATCGCTGAGGCGGGATTGAATCCCTATCTCTATGAAATGGCTAATATCCGTGAACAGTGTAGTTGGGTCCATCAGGATGAGAAAGAAAAAGCAACCGAAAAGGCGATGGATTTGGTACGTAATGCTGTGGCCAGAGCACGGATGCTGGAACCTCAGATGGAAGCCGAGGTCCCGGTAACAAGAACTGCCCTGGTCATCGGTGGTGGCGTGGCCGGTATCCAATCTGCGCTGGATCTGGCAGATGCCGGTCATCAGGTTTATCTGGTGGAAAAGGAGCCCAGTATCGGTGGGATCATGGCCGCACTTGATAAAACGTACCCGACGATGGACTGTTCCATATGAATTCTCGGTCCTAAGATGATGGATGTCGGTCGACATCCGAGAATAAAACTGATGGCTTACAGCGAAATCGAACATGTGTCCGGTTTTATTGGCAATTTTCATGTCAAGGTACGAAAAAAAGCGCGGTATGTAGATGAATCTGAGTGTACAGCCTGTAACGATTGTGTCAAGGATTGTCCTGTTATCGTACCTGATGAATATCAACAGGGATTATCCTCGCGTAAGGCTATTTATATTCAGTTACCACAAGCAGTTCCCTCAGCTTATCTGATTGATATGGAAAACTGTCTGGGCAATAACCCGATCGCCTGTGGTAAATGTCTGGATGCCTGTGAGAAAAAGTGTATTGATTTTGACATGCAGGATGAAATTGTCAATCTTGAGATTGGGACAATTATCGTCTCTACCGGTATGGATGTATATGATCCGACCGAGATGGATGAATTTGGCTATCGCTCTTTCGAAAACGTGATTACCAGTATGGAGTTTGAGCGCCTTATTTGTGCCAGCGGGCCAACCGAAGGACATTTTGTGCGTCCCACTGACCATAAATTACCAAAGAAAATCGCTTTTATTCAGTGTGTGGGATCACGATCTGAGAAGCTGGGCCGGAATTATTGCAGCAATATCTGTTGCATGAACACAATTAAAGATACTCTGCTACTGGCAGATCATTACCCTGAAGTGGAAAGTAAGGTGTTTTATATTGATATCCGGGCCTTTGGAAAAGGATTTGAAGACCTGTACATGAGAAGTAAAGAATCAGGTGTGAATTATATTCGTGGTATCCCGGGTGATGTCTGGGAAGATCCTGAGACAAAAAGTCTGAATCTAAGCGTGGAAGATACGACAAACGGTAAGGTACGGATTCATGAAGCGGATATGGTGGTGTTATCCGTTGGTGTTGAACCAAGGAAAGATATGAAACCCTTACAGCAGCTACTTACACTTTCGAGCAATGCCGATGGATTTTTGCTTGAGTCACATCCAAAACTTAAACCCGTCGATTCACCAACCAGAGGTATTTTTTATGCCGGCTGTGTTGAGTCACCTAAAGATGTTAAAGACAGTGTAACACAGGCCAGTGCAGCCGCCTCCAGAGCGAGTATCATTCTGAACGCCGGTAAGGTAACCATTGAAGCTATCACAGCAGTGATGGATCCGGATAAGTGTAATTTTTGTGGTGTCTGTTCCCGGGTGTGTCCTTATCATGCGATTGAACCGGCGGATAAAAAATCGGGGACTTACCCAAATATTATTCAGGCAGCATGTGCAGGATGTGGAACCTGCGCTGCCGAATGTACGATGGATGCGATATCCATGCGCCACTTTACCGATGCGCAGATGATCAGCCAGATTGATTCGATCCTTGAACGAAACCCGATGGAGAAGGTTGTTGCCTTTGCCTGTAACTGGTGTTCTTATGCAGGTGGCGACCTGGCCGGTACCTGCCGTGTACAATATCCTACGAACATCCAATTGATTAGGACCATGTGCAGCGGTCGTGTGGATGAAAAATTTGTCATCCATGCCTTCAAGAAAGGCGCACCGATTGTACTTGTTTCCGGCTGTCATTTTTCTGATTGTCATTATATTAGTGCGGTACAGTGGACACAACGTCGTGTAGAAAAATTATGGAACAGACTTGAACGGCTCGGTATCCGGCCGGAACGGTTGCAATTAGAATGGATTTCTGCTGCTGAGGGACAAAGGTTCGGTCGTGTTATGAGAGCAATTGAAGAGATGAGACAAAAGGTAACTGAAGAGGAGGTTAAAGAGACAATAGAGATCTTGAAAAAAGAGGAAGAAAAAGAGAGGGCGAAAAAAGTGAAGCGAGAGGCGGCGCTGCAACCGGCTGCAGCTGTCTAGATGCAAATATTTTAAAAAGGGGGTAGAGTTTCGATTATCCTGGGGATAATAATAATTAGGGAGGTGATGTTCTATCCAAAACAAAAAACCAAATATCGTTCAAAAAATCGAGGAGGGGCACGAAACAGTCGATCGTTCTCTGGAGAACATTAAGATCGCCCTAAAAACCTGGATGGAATCAGAGGATTTCACTTTATGGAAAATAGAGTTTATCTGGCAAATGCGGGAATTTAAAAATGACCTGCTCAAGCATTTCGATTTTGAAGAAGATAGTGGATTTTACGATTATTTCCCGAAGACACAATCAAATGGTAAATCCTATGGGAAAAAGATGAGGACAGAACATAAGCAATTAATGAAAGATTTGGATAAAATTCTGGCCAGATTAAAAAAAATCAGAGATATAAGAAAACCAGAATTAAAGAGTATGGAAGTAGATATTCTTCACCTGATTACTGAGATTAGTAAACACGAAAATAGTGAGATGGGAGTCATCGACTCGTTATATCATTAAAAATTAGACCCTCAAGCGGATGCGAAAAGGAGTGAATAGATGGCTGAAACCGGTACATTCAAATGTCTGCGCTGTGGACATGAATATGAAGATAAATATACACCAAAAGTGCCACAGGAACGTTCCTGCCCAAAATGCGGCAGTAATAGTGTACGACGAATTGGGCCTAAGTGAATCGTGATGCGTTGGGCGTGAAAACGTAAGATGCTAGATGCTAGACGGGATGATAGAAATCTGTTCCCCCTTAGCAAAGGGGGTTAGGGGGTTGTTTGATGGTGGATGACAAAATTGAATATCGAATATCCAACAAGGAATATCGAATGAAGATGTAGGGGCATGGTGTGCCATGCCCATTGAAACAAATTACATTAGCGCGTAGAAACGGGTCCCGATAAAATCGGGATTTTCAACCGATGGGCCGTCTCGAAAAAAAGTCGACTAGGAAGAAGATTAGGGTATGAAAAAAGTAAATTATGAATTCAGAGATAAACTGAATACGGTTTTGGGTGGTTTTGCCCACAATTACTGTTATCAATGCGGTGCATGTGTGGGGGATTGTCCGGCCCACAGGTTTTTACCCGAATTTAATCCCAGAAAGATCATGTTGCAGGCGATTTATGGGTTGGAAGAAGATCTTCTTGGTCCCGATTCGCTTATCTGGAATTGCACAAACTGTTATAACTGCTATGAACGATGTCCGCAAGAAGTTCATCCGATTGAGGTAATCATTGCCCTGAAAAATATGACAAGGGAAAAAGGAACACAGTCTCCGACGGTGGAAAATATTCTACAAAGAGTTAACGAAAAGGGTGTTACGGTGATCTCGACAGAAATGATCAAAAAACGCCGGGCAGAACTGGGTCTTCCCGAATATAAACTGGAGGGTAAGGAGGAGATAGAGAAGATTATGAATAGCTAGACGCGATAACGTAGGGCGTTGAGCGTGGTGCGTTGGGCGTGGAGCGTATAGCGTGAAGCGTAGGGCGTTATACCGGTTGGTGTATGTAGGGGCGGGTCCCCGTGCCCGAATGATAAAATAAAATATCCAATATCCAACAAGGAATTTCCAATAATGAAGTAGGGGCGATTCGCGAATCGCCCATGGTTAGAACCGGAAAATGTAGGGGCACGGTGTCCGTGCCCAGATAATGAAATTAACGAATCAGGAAGATTGATATGCAATTGATGCCGTTCTGGGGTTGTATGATCCCCTTAAAATATCCTCAAATGGAGAGCGCTGTAAGATTTACCATGGAAAAATTAAATGTGGATCTGATCGATGACAACCGATTGAGTTGCTGTCCTGATCCTATTTATTTTAAAGCCGGTGATAAAATGAAATGGTTGATCCTGGCGGCAAGGAACATATCGATCGCAGAAGAGAAAGGTCTTGATCTGATAACGATGTGTAGTGGTTGCACGGCAACCTTGTGTGAAGTGAATCATCACCTTAAAGAAGATGCTTCTCTTAAAAAAGAGGTGAATAAAAAACTTAAAGAGATTGGTCGTGAATATAAAGGCACTGTTGAAGTCAGGCATTTGGTTACGGTGTTACGTGATGATATTGGACTAAAAAAGATCAGAGATTCAGTGAAAGTGCCGCTTGAAGATGTAAAAGTCGCCATTCACTATGGCTGTCATCTCTTAAAACCGAGTGCAATAATGAAAGTGGAAGATCCCCTGACCCCAACCATTCTGGCGGAATTGATAAAGGCAACCGGCGCTGTTCCAGTTGACCATAAAGAATATCTGATGTGTTGCGGAAAAGCCTGTAAGGATGTTGATATATCTCTAAATATGACTCGTGCCGTTTTTGAATCAGTTGAAGAATCCGGTGCAGATTGCCTCGGTCTGATTTGCCCAACCTGTTTTGATTCATTTGATATCGGTCAGTTACGAATCTCCAGACATTTTCAAAAGGATTTCCAGATACCGGTCATCTATTATTTTCAATTACTTGCCCTGGCTCAGGGAGCGACAATTGAAAAAGTGGGTATCCCCTATCATAAGATAATGCCAAAATCATTTATTGAAAAATTACAGCCTGAACCTATAATGGCTTAATATCTGCAGTATTTCTTACATTTTTCTGTTCTTCATTAATTCCTCAAGATTATTTTACCAAATTCCATCTTCTCACTAACCATTGAATATCGGAATAACCTCATATTACTGGTTTCTTTTTCTTTTGCGCAAAATCCGATTCCCAATCCCGGTTTTGAGAACTGGACAGGTGGAGACAATCAGGTTACTTTTAATGCCGGTAACTTATCCAGCGGGATCTATTTTTATAAAATGGAATCTGCTAATTTTGTCGATGTTAAGAAGATGATATTGATCAGATAACTCGTCGCTCGTTTCTCGATACTCGATGCTCGTTGCTCGCCAAATTTTGGCTAAATCCTGGAAAATTTAATCCCGACATGTCGACTGAAAGGAGACATATTTTGTCGGGAATACCTGCCTATCGTAATTTGTACCCCCTTCAGAGATAATTTTTGAAGGGGGTATAATTTTTGCATCAAATTCCTACCATTATACACATGCTGGCATAATTGTTGTAATCTTTTATTGAAGTAAATACGATGAATTTATTTCTCGCTGCGACGCAAGGCACACTTTTGGAAAACAAATCTATGTTTCGACAGGATTAACAGGATAAACAAGATAACTAATTCTTTATTACGATATACCATAATATTTTAATGAAATACCTATGATCCACTTAGAAATTACAGAGAAAATTATAGGGTGTGCGTATCGTGTATATAACAAAATGGGATTTGGCTTTTTAGAATCCGTTTATGAGAAGTGTTTACTAATTGAACTTCATAAAGAAGGTCTTCGAACAGATTCGCAAGTACCAATCAAAGTATATTATAATAATGAAATTGTTGGCATATTCGTTGCGGATATTTTAGTCGAAGAGGTGGTTATAATAGAATTAAAATCTGTTGGTACGCTTATTAAGGCTCATGAAATTCAGTTAGTAAATTATCTAGTAGCAACACATAAAGATGTTGGATTACTTTTGAATTTCGGAGAAAAAGGAGTTGATATAAAAAGAAAGCTCCGTCACTTGCCATCAAATAGATAATACCTTAAAAATCAGGATTAACATGATCAAATAGTAGATCCTGTTATCCTGTCAAAAATTATTTAATACATAGGGGAAGAGAGATTATGTTATCGAAAGTACATAGCAGTGCGATTAATGGGATTGATGCTTGCATTGTCGTAGTGGAAACCCACATGGAGGGTAATGTGCCTTCTTTTCATATGGTTGGTTTGCCTGATAATACGGTAAGGGAAAGCCGCGAACGTGTCATTTCTGCGATTAAAAATTCAGGCTTCACCTTCTCATTTAATCGCCGGATCACAATAAACCTGGCACCGGCTGACCTGAAAAAAGGCGGAACATCCTATGATTTACCTATCGCTCTGAGCATTCTAAGCGCACAGGGTGAGTTAAGTGAAGAAAAGCTCGAAGATTTTGTCATACTGGGCGAACTAGCATTGGATGGTACCTTGAGACCTGTTCGTGGTGTGCTGTCATCGGCGGTCGAGGCGAGAAAAAAAGGCAAGAAAGGTCTGTTGATTCCTTACAAAAATGCTAAAGAAGCGGCGGTGGTAGCCCAGGGATTACAAGTTTTTCCTATTCAATCACTTACCGATGCTGTCAATTTTTTAAATAATGTTTTACCAATAGATCCGCTTAAAGTAAATCTTGATGATATTTTTAGTCAACAGCAGAGCTATCCACTCGATTTCAGGGATGTAAAAGGACAGGAACACGTAAAGCGATCCCTGGAAGTGGCTGCAGCCGGAGGCCATAATATAATAATGATTGGTCCGCCAGGTTCCGGTAAAACGATGCTGGCCAAACGATTCCCAACCATCCTTCCCAATCTGACACTTGATGAGTCATTGGAAACAACCAAAATACACTCAGTTGCCGGATTATTGTCACCCGGACAGGCCTTAATTACAATCCGTCCTTTTCGTTCTCCTCATCACACCGTCTCCGATGCCGCTTTGGTTGGAGGAGGTAAATATCCCCGTCCGGGAGAAGTTAGCCTGGCCCATCATGGTGTTCTTTTTCTCGATGAATTACCGGAGTTTAAAAAAAATGTTCTTGAAGTTCTGCGTCAGCCAATGGAAGATGGCTGGGTAACCATATCGCGGGCCAGCATGACTTTAACTTATCCGGCCAACTTTTTACTCGCTGCTGCTATGAATCCTTGCCCTTGTGGTTATTTTTCGGATCCGCTTCATGAATGTTCCTGCAATCCTCCTCAAATTCAAAAATATATGTCTCGAATTTCAGGACCACTACTGGACAGGATTGATATACATGTTGAAGTACCAGCAGTGAATTATAAAGACCTAGCTTCAGATATGGATGGTGAATTATCATCATTGATAAGAGAAAGGGTTATCATGGCCAGAAAGTTGCAAACAGATCGGTTTAAAAAAGAAAGATCAATATTTTCCAATGCTCATATGGAATCTCGTGAAATCAGAAGATATTGTAGACTGGATAATGAAGGCCGGATCAGGCTGAAAACAGCGATAACTAAACTGGGGCTGTCGGCGCGTGCCTACGACCGAATACTCAAAGTCTCCAGAACCATAGCCGATCTTGCACAATCAGAGAGAATTTTACCTGAACATATTGGAGAGGCGATACAGTATCGTAGTTTGGATCGGCAGCTATGGCTCTACTAATATTTAGATTTTTTTAACCGCAAAGATCACGCCCCGAGTACTCGGGGATTCGCCTACTGGCGTGGTCTTTGCGGTTAAAAAAATAATTGAATAAGTATCATTTTATTATATTTAGCATTCCGAAACTTTATATATTTACCAGCATAAGAAATTTTGAGAGACAAAAGTTTGTAAATATTAGATTTCAACTACATCAAACATACAGGTGAATTTTGTAAAGACGCGATTTATTGCGTCTCTGCAAACATAGGTCTCTACAAAAATAGAACTTTACAGATTTATATTGTGGTGAAACGGTCATGCTTAAAAAGATACTTATCATTACTCCAATTGTCTTTGTACTTTTAATCGCCATATTGGTTATCCTGCATTGGCAAACAGATATCGTTTCTGATCTAAGTAAGGATATCTTGAATGCAAACCTTGGTGAAGTCGCTCAATTCGAATACTCTTCTCTTTCAGGGGATTTGCTAAAGAATGTGATCATACGAGACCTTCGGGTATCATTCACCAGTGGGGTTCAGATAATATCAAATTATCTCAAATTTCGATACAGCCTTGACGAAACCATATCCGGTCGATATTTTTTCGATTTTATTCAGATTGACTCACTTTATGTCTATATCCCGCCCCCGGTGGATGAAACTGAACCCACTGATGATGATTCTGATAAATCTATACAGGAAACCCTGAATCGATTAGCCTCTTCGATCCCGCTAAAAGACTTTCTGGCCAGATTGCCGGAATTTGGTGTCGATGATCTTGAAATAGCGAACGGCACATTGATAATAGAAAATATCGATCGATCATTTGAAAATATTAAGTTAAATATGACTGCATTACACCAGGGAGAAACTCTGGAATTGAATATTGAGAGACTCAGCGGGGTAGAGAGAAGCAGAAATTTTGAATTAATTCTTTTACAGGCACAGATAATAGGAAATGAGAAGAGAATTAATCTCAATCAATTAGAGGTTCAAACCCCATATTCACAAATTCATGGTTATACTGAAATTACTCTTGGTGACAGTCTGTGGGTGGTACTTGGATTAGAGGATACGCACATCTCATTTGAAGACGTCCAGACAGTTTCTGCGGCTAATTTTGCCGATTCCGGATATATTGATTTAGCTGTGGATCTCGTCGGACATCCTCATAGATTTTCTGCAACTGTGGTTTGTGCCGGAAAATTGAATGAATATCGTGTTGATTCCCTGGTAATTGACGGAGATTACCAGCAGGGGGAAATAACCCTGAGAAACGGATTGATTGTCCGAGACACAACCTCGGTACATTTTAGGGGTAAGATTGCTGAAAACAACAATGTGCTCGATTTGTATTTTGCGAATTTAAACCTGGTTGATATTCAACCTGACTTAATTAATACTGATCTGACCGGTTCCTTCTATTTGAAAACCGAATCGCTCAGAGATCCCTTTTTAAATGGAATCGGGAGAGCAAAACTGTTTCATTCAATAATAGATACCTCCTATCTCGATACCGTTAATTTTGCTATCCATGCAAAAGATCGTCTGATTAAAATTATCGAGCCTTCATATATTCGCATCGGTGAAAATTCCGTATTTTATTTTTCCGGTCAGCTGGATAAAGATCAGAATGTTGATCTTAAATTATCTACGGAAAAAAATTCAATCAATTCACTGACATCGGCCCTTAATCTTCCTTCGGCTAAGGGGTCTTTTGATGGTAATTTTTTCTTATCGGGAAAACTTACTGATCCTGATCTTGAAGGATATTTGTGGATACCTCACCTCGAAAAAGAATCGTTTGAACTCGATTCAATGATAATGCAAATCAATCTCAAAAGATTAGTGACGAGTCGTCAGGGAAGGGGCCTGATTATGGCCTCGCATTGGCACTATGATAGCCTGGAAATTAATCAAACAATTGCCAACGTTATTTTTGACAGTAATCGTGTTGTGATCGATACCTTACTCTTTGCTAACAAATTGAACTATGTCTCAAGTACGGGCTTTATAGAAGCGCTTGGAGACACCATCGATATTGTTTTCGACTTTTTCAGATTGAATTATCAGAATACCTGGTTAGAAAATGAGGAGAATCTTTATTTCAGGCTTGCGCCTGAAGAATACGTGATTGAGAGTGCGATATTCAGGGAGTCTAATGATGGTATAATCGAGATACGAGGGTATTGGGATCGCATAAATGACGATATGCAACTGGGATTATATTTAGAAAATATTAGCTTTTCTCCCTTTAGACAATTTATGCAAAAAGATTTTAATTTTTCCGGTACAGTGGATGCTGATATTGAACTCGTAAATCCCATATCAGATCCGGAGTTGGATGTGGACCTTCGGGGTCGGGATCTGGAAATAAATCTAATACCGTTGGGCGATGTTCATTGTACATTTAAATATGCACAACAAGAATTATTAATCGATGAATTCAAAATGTCGTATGGTACATCAACCCTGGATGTTGATGGCGATATTGCTGTTAGTTGGAAATCAACCGGAGAGACAGGACAACTTAATATTCTTCAGGAAAGTTTCGCCGATATACGGATCTACTGGAAAAATCTCCGCCTGGAAAATTATTTTGTTCCTCTGAAATTACCAAAACCTCCGAAAGGAAACGTTTCCGGTCATCTGTTTCTTGAAGGGACAATTATTGATCCGAAGGGACAACTCACCCTTATCGCAGAGAATATTTCATATAATAAATTTAAAAGTGATAGTCTTTATCTAAGAGCCAGATTTAATCGTGACTCTCTCATTGTGGAACAATTGGATTTTGATTTAAATGATACAGATCTTTCAGGAACAGGATGGCATTTGCTCAATCTGGATATTGCAAACATGGATTCTATATTTACCGGTTATCCCTTCCAACTTAATTTGGTAAGTAAAGATGACCAGATAAATTTTATAGGAAATTTTCTTGATCAGGTGGAACGAATCGAAGGGCCTTATGAAGCTGCATTTACCATTGGCGGTACTTTAGAAAGGCCAGCCCTGGTTGACGGGTATTTTAGAATGGAAGATGGTCAAATGATCCTCTCCCGTATCCGGAATCCTATAACGGAGCTTGAAATTGATGCGACCATCGATAGTTCTATACTGGTGATTAACTCTCTATCAGCCTATGCCAATAAGGAAACTGATTTCTGGGATGATGTTATTGGTGTAGTGAATAGTCTGTTTCGTATTTTTCGGGGAGAAACAAGGCGGGAGGGAGGTTTATATGGAGATGGATATATTATACTTGAAGATTTAACACACCCAAAGATCGATCTTTCTTTAAATGCCTATAAACTATATTTAGACTATTTCGTGGAGAATACAAATTTTATTATCACTACAAATGATTTACATATATTTGGAAGAGATACGATCGCCATTGAAGGTAGCGTCACAATAGAAGAAGGAAACTATATTGTCGACTTGGATAAAGTGAAAAAAAATATATATTTAGCAAGCACTAAGGTGGAACAAACCCGGCCAATGACCTGGAATCTGGATCTCTCGATTCCCGGTAATTTTAATATTACCAGTTCACAATTGGATTTGTTAAACAATTTTAAATTTGAAATAATGGGGGATCTACGGACAATTCAGGAGGCGAATGCGCCAAACATGGATTTAACCGGTCACCTGGAAATAATTTCGGGAAAGTATGGTTCCTGGGGTCAGAATTTTGGCATTAAGACAGGAACGATAGATTTTACTGATCCCAAAGTCATAAATCCTGATATAGATATCAGTGCAGAAAAAAGGACCGGAGATTATATCGTCGAGTTAAATCTGAGTGGTAACCTTGATAAACTTGTTCAGCATGTACAGGTAAAGGATATTAATGGGAATTATCTCACCAATTTAACTGACCAGGAGGTGCTCAGCCTGGTAAGTCTGGGAACGATCGACTTTAATGTAGCAAATGCCGGAGGACATCTGATCGGCACTTCTGTGGAAACGGCCATTGAAAGAGGGACAGAAGCGTTAACAGGCCTCGACAAAGTTGAGATCTCCTCCAGTAAAGGCGGCAATCTAATTGATATACAATCGATGAAACTGAATGAAGGTATAAAGGATGCATCTGTGTCGTTAGGTAAGTATCTGACCAGTGATTTGTATGTTGAATATACAGGAATGTTTGGATCCAGCGCGGTCCCTGCGCCGACAGTAACCTGGAACCCCGGTAACCAGTTGGGTATACAATATCGCATCAATAAAAACTGGTCAATAGATAGTTACTATCTCAGAACTCAGAGAGGAAATAACATCTATAATGTTTCACTTGCCTGGAAGTTGTCCTTTTAATATAACAATATAATTGATAGTAGTCTGGATTCCTCCCGCAAAGGAGGATGTGGCAGATTTGGTAATTTTAAATAATTTTTTTATTAAAAGATACAAAGTGTCATTCCCGCGAAAGCGGGAATCTAAATAAGCAATAAGTTAGGCAATTATTTTTCATGGATCCCTGCTTTCGCAGGGATGACATTTTTGCATTAGTCCTACATTCTGCAACAGGCTCAAAAGTGGAAGTGGAATGACAAGCGTATTCCACAAATGAGTTGAAAATTCTTCACAAATTGTTGAAAAGATGAAAATAGATATCAGATGATAAATCCTCATGATAGAATCCGATACCTACAGATTACGGTTATCTGCCTGATAGTTCTCATCTGTACTATCTCACTTAGTCAGTCACTGGAAATATCTGAAATTAGTTTTAAAGGTGTTGTTTCCTTTTCAGAAAATGAACTAACTGATATACTTCATTCTGAGGAAGATGAAGAATTTGATGCGCGGTTGGTTAAACTTGATAAGATCCTTTTGACCAATTTTTATCGTCAGAATGGTTTCTTAACCGTCACTGTATTTGATAGTTTAATCATCAATAGCGTAACGAATGAAGTAAAAGTCATTTATGAGCTGGTGGAGGGACAAAGATACTATCTTGACAGAATTGAGTTTGAGGGAAATGAATTATATTCGCGAGATGCACTTCTTAATAGTTTTGAGGGAATGACTCCGGGAAATCCATTTGATGAAGGGATGATGAAAAGTGCAAAACAGGGTATGGAAAATCTGTATTATAATAATGGAAAACCATTTGTAGTTCTCTCATTCGATTATGAAATCGAAAATGACTCCATGGTGGTAATAAAATGCGCGATAAAAGAAAATCAGACAGTGACCATAAAGGATATGGAATATCTAGGCGTAGAGCTCGTTCAGCACTTTATAATTTATCGTGAACTGGAAATAAAACGAGGAGAAATTTATAGCAGGGAAGAACTCGCCCTGTCTCATAGAAACTTGTACCGGACAGGTCTTTTCGAATATGTACGTTTTGAGCTAAAACCGACTGAAGACTCAACCCAGGCGGTGCTTGTTATTCAGGTTCATGAGAAAGATCCAGCCTGGATAGGTGCTCGCATTGGTTTCACACATGAAGATGAAGAATCATATGGCAATAAGATTGAGTTAGCTCTGGAGGGGGGGCATAGGAATTTATGGGGTACCGGTCGTAGCCTTAGTTTGCATGTTGTTCCTTCCCTGGCATACGACATAGAATCTAAAAAGGCAATTAATCCTGACAATCATATCAGTCTGATCTTTGTCGAGCCATGGATAGGTTATACCAAAACTCCTGGAGTTTTCATGACTTCGTATCATTTGTACCGACCGTTAAACAGTGCAGATTTTAATGTTTTACGATTTAATTTTGGTGTCTCAAGGGAACTTACCCCTATCATAGATTTGAGGGGATCTTTAGAAGCAAAATTGGTAACACTGTTAGAAGAAGGAATCATTGATACAACCCTTGAAGCAGATGCCAATCGCGATCAGGTATACAGTATTTTAACATATGGTAAAAGAGATACAAGAAATAATTTTTTTAATCCGACAAATGGATCATTATCAGACCTGAGCCTCGGATATTCGTATTCAATTGGTGAATTGGAGAGTGGTGGTAAAGAAATTAAAACTTATATTACTCTTATTTCATCGTGGAAAAGATATCAGCCATTAAAATGGAAACCGTTTAAAAAAAGAGAAGGGATGACTATTGCTACTCGACTAAAGGGTGGAGCGATATTTGAAATAGGCCCTACAAAAAATTTACCAATCTCGGATCTCTTTTTTGCCGGGGGCGCGACGACAGTCAGGGGATACCCGGAGCAGTTATTAGGTCCAACCACGTTTGATTCCGAAGGATATAAAAATAAAGCGATTGGCGGAAAATTACTTTACTTAATGAATGTAGAAATTCGAATTCCTATATATTGGTTGTTTGTTGGAGAGATCTTTCTGGATGGTGGTAACGTTTGGCGAGAAATATCAGATTTTAATCCTACAGAGATAAAATTTTCTACCGGATTGGGACTCGTTTTATTAACGCCGGTTGGACCCATTCGCTTTGATTATGGTGTCAAATTAAATAAAGAAGATTCAGATAAAACACGCGATGCGTTTCATTTTGGGCTGTATTTCGCCTTCTAAGGTTTGCATTTGATTTTTACAATAACTATTCTTCTTGATATTCTATTAATTAACCCACCCCTTAATCCCCTCCCTCATGCATGAGGGAGGGGAAAGGCCCTATTTATAGGGCCCTGGGAGAATTATTCAAAGATGTAGTCCATCTTGGAGATGGGCTACATCTATATTATAATAGTATAAATTTCATCTTGTTTCCCAAAGGTATCAAAAATAACGTTTGCTAAGTTATGGAGGTTTTATGTTAAATCACATCTGGTTTGCAATGATCTTACTCGCTATTCTTATCGCAGCAGGAAGTGATATTTATAATGAATTACTGGCTCCACAGCCCACAGGCATTTCCGGGCAAAAAGCAGAGACTCGAAATTTAAATGAAGAAACTAAACTGGGAAGGGTGACCAGTGCAGCATTGGAGGGTGCCAGTACGGCGGTTGAAATTGCCATTGGACTCATCGGTATCATGGCTCTTTGGTTGGGGGTTATGAAGGTGGCTGAGGAGGCAGGTATAATGAAAATAATCGCTCGAATAGTCAGGCCGATAACTCGGTGGCTTTTTCCAAAGATACCGGAAGATCATCCTGCGATTGGCGCAATGATTATGAATATTGCTGCCAATATGATGGGATTAAGTAACGCCGCAACACCCCTCGGATTGAAAGCAATGGAAGAGCTGGACACTTTGAATCCCAATAAAGGAGAGGCAACAGATGATATGTGTACTTTTCTGGTAATTAATACCAGCGCGATAACACTTCTACCGGCAACAGCTATTGCTATCAGAGCATCACTGGGTTCGGCAAATCCTCAAATGATTATTGTTCCCGCAGTTCTTGCCGCCACTTGTGCGACGATCGTCGGTCTCACAACGGTAAAGATAATTCAGGCTTTTAACCGAAAAAAAGATGTTAAATATATAAATACAACGAACCGCAAAAATCGCAAAGATTAATTGCTTTTTTACTGGCTACGACGCTCTGCGTCGTAGCCATAATACGTAACAGGAGTGTTCCGACGCAGAGCGTCGGAACAAGAGTAAATTATACTTTGCACTCTTTGCGGTTAAATATAATATATGATTGAAAGGTGATAAATGGAATATTTTAAATTAACGCTGGATTGGGCTTCAATTGCTGTGATTCCCCTAATTCTCTTACTTTTTCTCAGCATTGGATATTTTAAAAAGGTCAAGGTTTATGAGCAGTTTGTAGAAGGTGCGAAGGAGGGTTTTCAGATTGGTGTGAAAATTATTCCATATCTGGTAGCTATGCTGGTTGCGATTGCCATGTTCCGGGCCAGCGGGGCACTGGATATATTGACATATGTTCTGAAACCATTTACTGATTTTATTGGGATGCCTTCAGAGGTACTTCCCATGGCAATGATGCGACCTCTCTCAGGTAGTGGATCTCTTGGTGTAATGACTGAATTAATGAAAACCCACGGGGTAGATTCACTTATTGGTTTTATTTCATCGACCATGTTTGGCAGCACTGAAACCACCTTCTATGTGATTGCTGTTTATTTTGGTGCGGTAAATATTCAGAAAACACGTTATGCGCTACCCGCGGGTTTGATGGCAGATGTGGCAGGCCTTATTGCAGCGACTTTAATCTGCACAGCAATCTTTTAGTTTTCCTGATAATTTTTCGCGGTCAAAAGAAAATTTGGATAATATGGAAGAAATTAAAGGGTTACTCATAGATCTTGACGGAGTTATTTATAATGATTCCGAGCTCATTACCGGAGCAACGGAGAGTATCCGCTGGTTACGGGATAAAAATATACCATTTCGCTTTATTACGAATACAACGATGAAAAGTCGGACAACATTACAGCAGAAATTACAGTCTTTTGGTATCGAGGTAAAAAGGGAAGAGATATTTACAACGGTATATGCGGCAGCTTTGTATATAAAAAAATCCGGCAAAGACAAATGTCATTTATTATTAATGAATGATGCAAAAGAAGAATTCCATGATTTAAATCTGGAGGCAGAAAACCCTGATTTTGTTGTTGTTGGTGATCTTGGAGAGGAACTCTCGTTTGAGAGGATGAATATTGCCTTTCAAAAACTACTTTCAGGAGCGGAGTTAATTGCCTTGCAGAAAAACCGTTACTGGCTTTCTGACAAGGGATATACTTTGGATGCAGGTGCTTTAGTGGCTATGCTTGAATTTGCAGCCGGGAAAAAAGGACAGATCATTGGAAAACCTTCACCTCATTTTTTTGCCCTCGCCCTGAATGATCTAAATTTGAAACCTGAAAATGTTGTAATGATTGGCGATGATATTGAATCTGATATTATCGGTGCGCATAGGATGGGTATACGTGGAGTGTTGGTAAAAACAGGCAAATTTTTACCTGCTGATCTGGAACGGAAAGATGTAGTCCCCTGGCGAACCATTGACAACATTGGAGATTTATATAATATCTTCACAACGACGTAAAGGATTTTATCCACGAATTAGTCCACGAATTACACTAATTTACACGAATTAAAAATAGATTTATTGTAGATTTTTTAGTTATAAAATAAATTAAAACTAAATTTGTACAAATTCGTGAAATTCGTGAACCCGTTTACTTTGGGTTTTAGTGTTTCTGCGCAGGATATGCTCTTGCAGCTAAAAACTTTGTTATTTTAACAAAGTTATTTTAGGCACTTTAGATCACTTTTAACTTTAGTCACTTGCGGTTTACCGCGCTATGAATAGATCAGACTAATTGAACCCATAAATAAATGCTGCGTTCAATGGGATAATAAATAACTTATATTCTTACACTTATGAGGACTATTATGATTAAAGTTTTGCTCTTTGTCATAATTCTTTTTCCTGTGGCAATGGCTCAACCATATCTTGAAGAATTGGGAAAATTTGGGGGGACGGGTTCAATCCCGGGAAAATTTAAGGAACCGTCCGCAATTGACATATCCGATGATGGTCGCCTTTTTATTTGCGATAGAGGTAATCAGCGCATTCAGGTTTTCGATTTATTCGGGAAATTCCGTATAAATTTTGGTGGTTTTGGCTGGGATGAGGAAAAATTTGATGAACCGGCCGACATCTGGGCGCGGTCCACCCTGAATATATATGTTGCTGACTATAACAACCAGAGAGTACAGAGGTTTGATAAAGATCTGAACTATATAAATTCAAAGTATTCTAATCCCGGAGAACGAGAGCAATTCCAGTTTCGTGAGTTGATCAGTGTCGCTTATTCACCTCAGGGTGATTTATTCATTGTTGAAGCAGGAGAAAATAAGATCCTGAAATTTAATAGTCAGGATCAGGGAGATGTAGCATTCGGTTATTATGAATCAGGTGCTGGTGAGCTGACTACTCCCATCCAATTGGAACTTTCTTCTGATCATCGAGTAGTAGTTTCTGATGCCGAAGCGAAGGCTATTTTTGTATATGATTATTTTGGAAATTATCTATTCCAGATCACTCATCCGGATTTTATACAACCAATGGGTATTGCGCATGATGCCCAAAATCGCATCTTTGTAGCGGATCCTGAAAGTAAGCGTATTTTTGAGTTTACCTCGGGTGGGAAATTTTTAAATCAATATCGCCGCGTATCTGGCGTACCATTTTCTGCACCGATGGATTTAGTTGTTACAGAAGTAGAAAACCAGATACGATTCTATATTATTGATGGTGATGATATTTTGATTGCAAAAAAAGTAACGGACACTCCAAAGGAGTAGACTACTCTTGTTCTTTCGATTCCTCCTTTTAATCCTTGTTATTGCCAGTTTTAGTCGAAGTTTTGCTCAGGGCAATTTAGCATTATATCCCTGGCAAGTCGATACACTTATCGTACCAGATAATCCCATAACTACTTATCACTTTCCCGGCAATCACAGAGTTATTGACCAGTCAATAATAGTACATTTAAATAAGAGAGAACTTGAATATCCTGTTGAATATCGATTTAATTCCGATCAAAACCTGTTGTCATTTTATGCAGAAATTAATAAAGCAGATTCCGTTCACATTTCATATCAGATTCTTCCCGTATTGTTACAGAGACAATATAGTTTTTTTCAGTTGGATACAAGTATAAGTGTACTTGACAGTTCAGATACGGTGTCAATTGTAAAACCTGTATTTGAAAATCCCTTTGCTGATTTTGGAGGAAACCTTAAGAGAAGTGGAAGTATTGTCAGAGGGGTGAATATTGGCAGTAATAAGGATATGACACTCAACTCAGGACTAAATTTGCAGTTATCAGGTCAACTAACTGAAGACCTGGAAATTGTGGCTGCTTTGACCGATGAATCAACACCTATTCAGCCAGAGGGCAATACACAGACTCTGAGAGAAATTGATAAAGTCTTTATTAAATTTAACAGCCCCCGGGTGAGTGGTGTCCTGGGGGATTTTAACTTGCGGTACACTGGTGCACAATTTGGCTCTTATTCCCGAAAATTACAGGGAGTCAGTCTGACAGGTAATTATAAGGGATTTGAATTAGGAGGTAGCGTTGCTTCGACACGTGGTTTTTTTAATTTTATGCCCTTTGTCGGGCAGGAAGGTAATCAAGGACCTTATCAGTTACTTGGTAGAAATAATGAGAAAGCGATAATTGTTCTTGCCGGAACGGAAAGGATCTGGATTGATGGTAAAAAATTAATTCGTGGAGAAAATAATGATTATGTAATCGAGTACGGTAACGGTCAGATTATTTTTACAAACAGACAGCTGATTACCAGTGAGTCACGAATTGAGGTGGATTTTGAATATTATCCAGCCACACAAAAATATACGCGTAACGTCTATTCTGGTATCTCAACAGGTAAGATGTTTGATAATACCTTTAATTTCAGAGTTTCTTATTACCACGAAGAAGACGATCCAAAAAAGATCCTCGAGAGTGAGGGGATATTATCTGAAGAAGAACTTCAGGTGATAAAAGATGCCGGGGATGATCCCTTAGCTGCCTCTGTTGATGGAGCCACCTATGTTGGCGATAGTCTTGGCTATTATATTAAGATTGATACTTTGGAGGAAGATTATGCATACTATCAGTATGTCGGCGACAGTCTTGGCTATTATATTGTAACATTTAGTTCAGTCGGGTCAGGATTGGGTGACTACGTGCGTGAAGGGTTGGGTATATATCGTTGGGTCGGTATTGGTAGAGGAGAATATCTACCAATAGAATTACTGCCACTTCCGAGTAAACAACAACTGTTAGATGTTCAAATGGGTTATCAGCCATTTGAGAAATTTCGAATAAATGCCGAGGCAGCGACCAGTTATCTTGATAAAAACATTATATCAACGATTAATGATAAAAATAATCAGGGAAATGCCTTTAGTATTTCCGCAAATCTTGATCAAACAAAGTTTAGCCCGGCCAATATAAATCTGGGTCTGTTATCATTTTCATTGAACAGTAAATATATAGATGAAAAATTTCAATCTATCGATCGGCTTAATCAGCCGGACTTTGTACGCTATTGGAATTTGCTTCCGGAAACAGAAAGAACTAACCAGGAACAAAGTATTGAATTAAAAACAACCTATCTTCCCTGGAATTGGCTACATTTAAATGGGGGAGTTGGGAAATTTAAAAAGACCTCTTTTAATTCCTTCCGCTATATGGGGGAAGCCAGGTTGGATGCGGAGGATTGGTTCAGAGGATTATTGAGTCATGAATTAATAAAGAGTACTAAACTTACGATTAATAATGAATGGTTAAGACAAAAGGCGGATCTCAATAAAGATATCGGAATTTTTCAACCTGCTGTTTTTATAGAACGCGAAGAAAGGAAAAATGTCGAAAGGAGCAGGATTACCGGTTTCTCATTTGCAGATATGGGAGCACGGGTGAGGTTGATTAATCTTCCGGTTTTAAATGGATATCTGCAATATAATCAGCGAAAAGATGATGTATTTGTTCCGGAGCTAAACGGAAGAAAAATACACCAATCTACCAGCTGGACGAGGCGCCTTCATCTGGCTCTGACAGAATGGAACCGTTTTAGCGGATATCTTGATGTATCTCTTAGAAAAAAAGACTATACACAATTTTTTGAGGAATTTCAGGGAGACACGCTTAAAAAGGATTACCTGGAATTCGCCTTACAGGATACGACATGGCAGGATAGGGAAACAAATTTAATTGAATTTATGCTTAAGAATTTTCAATGGAATCGTTCCCTCGATATTCAATGGCAATACCGAATTTCCGTCGGACAAACGGCTTTACGTGAGAAAGTATATGTTGTGGTTCAGGAAGGCAGAGGTAATTTCCGATATGATGAGGATTTGGAGGAATATGTCCCTGATCCCAATGGTAATTATGTACTTTTTATAGTTCCAACAGGCAATTTTGAACCAATCACCCAATTAGGGACTTCTCTGCGATTATTACTGGATCCCCGAAGAATTCTAAAAAAACCGGAATCAGGTTTTACAAAAATTCTGGCCCAATTAAGCAGTGATTCATATTTCCGGATTGAAGAAGAGTCAAAGGATGAAATTCTCTCAAATTTATATTTCTTGAAATATTCGACTTTTCAGGGACCAAATACGTTAAAGGGAAGTATTGTTTATAATCAGGATTTATGGTTTATGCGTCGGAATCGCGATCATTCTTTCCGCTTTCGTTACCGGTACAGGGATGATCTGTTTAACCAATTTTTAGATGAGAATGATAATGAGAACCGCTTGAGGATAGAGCGAAGTGTTTGGGCAAATTATCGTATAATTGAAAAATTGAAAGCACAAACATCTTTGCGTAATGTGCTCACTATTAGGAATAACAGGGCAAATGAAGCGAGGAACAGGGATATAAATTCGGTTATATTTAACCAAAACTTTTCTTATCGTCCAGATCTTAACTGGGAATTTGGCCTGGAATCAGAATATGGTCTGGAAGAAGATTTGGCCAATCAAAAAAATTTAAAGATTGATTACGGTCGTGCTTTACTCAGGACCAGTTACGCCATTCTTCGCAAAGGAAAAATAAGTACGACATTTGATTATCAAATGGTAAATGTTCTCGAGAAGCCTATAGATGTGACAACAATACCTTTTGAAATGGCGGGGGGAAAAAAAGAAGGCGTAAGTAGAAGTTGGCAATTGAGAGGCGAGTATACCATTGCTGAAAATGTAGTTGTTTCTCTTTTTTATAATGGGCGAGATGATGCCGGTTTTGAAAAGATAATTCATACAGGTCAGGCAGAAATACGTGCTTTTTTTTAAAAGAAAATTATTAACCACGGAGGGACACGGAGACACACGGAATGTCTTTATAAAATATTTAAGACATAGAAGTAAGGTGTTATTGATATTAAAAATAGCAAGATTTTTTTATCCGTGTTTAATTCCGTGTAATTCCGTGGTTAATTAAAAGATATGGTCAATATATACTGATATTATGATGATATATATAAAAATAGGATTGTTTTCCATGCTACTTACTTTGCTCGTTGGGAATGGGTACAGTCAGGAGGTCGTGGAAAAATATGAATTTTTTGGTAATGAGCGTATTGATGACGATCAGTTACAGACCTGGTCCGGATTAAAGGAAGGTTTCGCTGTCAATCTGAGCATCATAAATGCTGCAAATCAAAAAATAATTAAAGGATACCAGGAAGCAGGATACCTTTATGCCCGTATTGATTCGACCGTTCTTACAGGTGAAGATGAGAAAAAAGGGAGCATCGTTCAGTGGTATATAAATGAGGGGGAGTTGGTTCGTCTGGGAAAAGTTCGTATGGTCGCAGATTCTCTAAGTATGGAAGATCTGGAAAATCTGGTGGATTTTAACGAAGGTGATATCTATCGTAGAGAATATATTGAATCTGAATTGGCAGTGATTGGTCGATTTTATGCTGAAAGTGGATATCCATTAGCTACAATAGATATTACCAATACATCTCTGCGAAGTGAAGAAGACATAAAATATATCGATATTGAAATAAAAATTAATTCTGGTCCCGGAATAATAATTAATAAGATAATTATAAGAGGAAATCAATCCACCCAGGATGAGGTTATCCTTCGTGAACTGGATATAATAAATGGAGAAAAATATAATCAGAAAAAAATTGACTCTGTTCCAAAACAATTGAACCACTTGGGATATTTTAGTGATATTTTACCGGTTAGAGCTATCGGTTTGCAAAACGGAAAGACAGATCTGTTAATTGAAGTAAAGGAGCGTAATACAACAACATTTGACGGGATTATCGGGTATATCCCTCCTGCACCAACAGAAACATCAGAAGAAGGCTATTTCACAGGTTTGATTAATTTAAATTTTAGAAATCTATTCGGGACCGGTCGTAAATTTGAAGTGAATTGGCGTAAACCTGATAAGTTTTCAGAAGAATTCAGGATCTTTTATGAAGAACCATGGATTTTCAATTATCCAATTAATATTGGTGCTGGTCTTGAACGTATTGTAAGAGATACCACTTATATTGAGCGATCTTATTTTCTTAATTCAACATTAAAATTATCTGCAGAATTTAAAGGATTCTTAAATTTTAGTCATAAAGAAGTCATTCCGGATTCCCTGGCAAGTCGTAATCTTCGAATGACCAGAAATATAACTACGGATGGAGAAATAGGTATCAAGTTTGATACCCGTGATTATCCGCTAAATCCCAGAAAAGGGATACGATATATGGCTTCTTTTTCTTTTGGGACAAAAGAAAATACAGGTCCTGCATACCTCATTAAAGAAGACAGCCTGGCATTACGCGAAGGTATTAAAAAAATCAGGGGGCATCTGTCATATATTCAAAGATTGTGGCAGAATCAGGTATTTGCCTTCAACTTTAATGGTTTTCATATCGAGGGTGATAAGGATCAGCTTCAGTTGTCGGACCATTTCTGGTTTGGAGGATTTGGATCCTTGCGTGGCTATCGGGAGAATCAATTTCATGGCACAACCGTATCCTGGATAAACCTGGAATATAGATTTATCGTTGGCAGAAACTCACGTGTGTTTTTATTCAGTGATTGGGGATTTTACCAATATGAAGATGCAACGGGTATCAAAAACGATATTTTACCAGGTTATGGCGTTGGTATACGATTTGATACACCTTTAGGAATTATGGGTGTGGATTATGGTCTGGGGAGGGGAGATACCTTCTCGACGGGTAAAATACATTTTGGATTAATCAACAGTTTTTAGCCATTGTTAAATTTTACTTGAATTATTCATCTTTCGCCTCGTTATAAAGTTATTTATCCACGAATTACACGAATTAGCACGAATTTCACGAATTAATTTATGAATTTTTAATTGATATTCGTGAAAATTCGTGTAACAAATGACCTAATTTCTTTGCGATTAATATAATAACTGAATCAACTATTCAGAAACTTATCTAAGGATTTTTCTTGTATAGAGTATAAAATTCAATTATATTATATAATATAATTTATTTAATAGGAGTAACTATGGGTCAAATCACGATCTATCTTGATAGCAATTCTGAAAAGATTCTCCGTCGAAGAGCAAAAGAGAAAAAACTTTCTGTTAGTAAATATGTCAGTGTCCTGGTCAGAGAAAAAAATATCTCCGAATGGCCAGAGGAACTCATCGATTCAGTTGGTACATGGAGTGATTATCCCCTGGTGGCCGAACTCAGGACCGGTTATGGTGATGATATCCGGCGGGATAAATTATGAACTACATACTTGATACGAATACTATTATATACTTTTTTAAAGGCGAAGGAAATATTTCTCACCGACTGCTTTCCTTCCCCCCTAAAGAGATTGGTATTCCTGCTATCGTTTATTATGAACTGCTCTTTGGTATTTCTAAAAGCGTCAGACAAAAAGAAAAAATTCACCAACTTCGATTGTTAATTGATGCAACCACTTTGATCCCTTTTGGGGAGAAAGAAGCTCATGCGGCGGCTAAAATACGTGTCAATCTGGAAAAAAGGGGGTTGCCGATCGGACCAATGGATGTTTTAATAGGCGCCACCGCCCTGGCGAATCGTGCGATTCTTGTGACTCATAATTTAAAAGAGTTTAAACGGATTAACCGGCTTGAGGTTGAGGATTGGTATGACTATAATTTGTAGATTATCGGTGTTTTATGATTGAAATGCTAACCGGTCTCAGGTTTTTCTTGCCTATCCAATAAAAAATATCTACTTTTTATAATTAATATCTAACCTGATTAATTCACAAAAGTG
>JAGLYF010000096.1 GCA_023132435.1 Calditrichia bacterium
AACCTCCTGTTTTATTATATGTTTATGTCAAAACAAATATACAAAACAAAGGTTTATCGAGCTATTTTTATTTAAAATAATTGTCCGTTAACCGGACACTACTGATATTGGATATTAGTTGATAAAAATCTGTTTCTCCCTTAGAGGGGGCTGTTACAAATTAAACAATTTTAAGCAATCTTGACGTTTTAAACGCGCAAATTGTCATTCCCGCGGAAGCGGGAATCCAAAGGGGTCAACTCCAGCAGGAATCCAAAGTATCAAGATCCAACAGGGATCCAAATATGTTTTTACGTAAAAGGTTGTTTTTAATTGATTCCCGCTTTCGCGGGAATGACATTTTGTGATTAAAGCATAATAATATAGGTAAATGAAGAAGAATATGACAACTTTAGAGAAAATAGTTGCCCATAAAAGAATTGAAGTTCAGGAACAGAAAAAGAATAAATCAATGGATTCATTAAAACAACGATTGGCAGTTCTTGAGCCCAATCGAAGTCTACGAAAAAAAATGGACAGTGAAACTGGTTTTCATTTTATTTGTGAGATAAAAAAAGCCTCTCCTTCCAAAGGCCTTATCCAACCCGATTTTGATCCGGTAAGATATGCCCGATTATATGAACAAGGAGGTGCCTCAGCCATCTCTGTTTTAACCGATCAACAGTTTTTTCAGGGAAATCTGGAATATCTGAAAAAGGTGAAACGGACCGTGAAAATACCCATTTTAAGAAAAGATTTCATCATAGATCCCTATCAGATTTATGAATCCAAACTTTCCGGTGCCGATATTATTCTCTTAATTGCCCGGATATTGACAAAAGAGCTATTAGATGACTATATAGATCTGGCAGCAAAACTCAATCTTGATGTTCTGATCGAATTTGCCGAAGCAGAAGAAATAGAAAAATTTTCAATTGGCCGGGATAATGTAATTTTGGGTATCAATAACCGGAATTTGAACACCTTTGAGGTGGATTTTCAGAATTCATATCATTTAAAAAGCAAACTACCACAGGGGTTACCAATAATCGCTGAAAGTGGTATACAAAATGGACTGGATTGCGGCCAACTGAAAAAATGGGGATTCAGCGGTGCGCTTATTGGCGAAACATTAATGAAGGCTTCCAGACCTGAAGAACTGCTCCGAACATTTATAAGCGAGGTGAAAAATGTCGACCCGGCTTAAAATCTGTGGTATTACAAATCAGCAAGACGCCACGGCCTGCGCAGAGCATGGGGTTGACCTTCTTGGATTTAATTTTTATTCAGGCAGCCCCAGATTTATCTCCTTTGAAAATGCACATTCAATAATTAGGGAGATACCCTCTGCGACCCAAAGTGTCGGTATCCTGGTGCGTCCGAGGTTGGCTGATGTACTGGTTGCGATTAAGCAAAGCGGGGTAGAGTTGGTCCAAATATATGAACCGCAGGGTTTCTCTGATTTCTCACAAATTCCGGTTTCGGTGATCATCGTAAAAAGAATAGCAGATACAGCTTCAGACAAATATGAGCTCAACGGGGCAAATATGATTTTGCTGGATACTTATACACCGGGGAAACTTGGTGGAAGTGGTAGTGTTTTCGACTGGTCATTGATCCCGGACTCAATTCCCAGAGAACGTCTGGTTCTGGCCGGGGGGATTACACCGGATAATGTCAAAGATGCCCTGAACAAAGTCAAACCAGCGGTAATCGATGTAGCGAGCGGAGC
>JAGLYF010000097.1 GCA_023132435.1 Calditrichia bacterium
CCCGCGAAAGCGGGAATCCATAGGGTTATAGGTAAGTAAAAATATAAAGAACTTACTTCTCAAGGCAATTAAAATATAAATATATAAGCATGATTCTCGTTAAGATTCCCTCTTAAGATAATTTCGTGGATTCCTGCTTTCGCAGGAATGACAAAAAAAGGGAAGGATAGAATTGGCTTTAACTGATGAAATATCAGGGAGATAGGATGCATACACTAACCAATAGGGCCGGTTATTACGGCGAATTCGGTGGTCAGTTTATTCCCGAAATACTTCGACCGGCGATTGTCGAATTAGACCAAGCCTATACAAAATTAAAAGATGATAAAAACTTTCAGGAAGAACTGGATTGGAATCTGACACATTATGCCGGAAGACCGACGCCCCTGTATTTTGCTGAAAATCTGACCCACCATTATCAAAAAGCAAAAATATATCTTAAAAGAGAGGATTTGAACCATACCGGGGCCCACAAAATAAATAATGCCATCGGTCAGATCTTGTTGGCAAAGAACATGGGTAAAAAACGCATTATCGCGGAAACAGGAGCCGGACAGCATGGAGTAGCCACAGCTACCGTTGCCGCCCGGGCCGGACTGGAATGCTGTGTTTACATGGGAGAAGAAGATATCGAGCGACAATATCCCAATGTGCAGAGGATGCGTATGCTAGGCGCGGAAGTAAGACCGGTATATTCAGGCACAAAAACATTAAAAGATGCCACTAACGAGGCAATGCGTGACTGGCTGCAGAATGTTGAATACACGCACTATATCATTGGATCGGTGGTTGGTCCTCATCCATTTCCAATGATCATTCGTGATTTTCAAAAAGTGATCGGTGAAGAAACCATGCAGCAACTAAAAAAAATGGAAAACAAATTACCGGATTATCTGATCGCCTGTGTAGGCGGCGGTAGCAATGCGATCGGGCTCTTCTATCCTTTTCTAAATTCTGAACAGGTAAAAATGTTTGGTGTAGAAGCCGCCGGCAAAGGGATACCTACCGGGGAACATGCCGCGACCTTGTTATTGGGAGAAATCGGAATATTTCATGGTATGCGAACCTATCTCTTGCAGGATGATAGCGGTTATGTTCAGCCACCATACTCGATCTCAGCCGGACTGGATTACCCCGGTGTGGGTCCGGAACACAGTTTTTTGAAAGATAGCGGAAGAGTAAAATATACCTCGGTAACAGATGACCAGGCAATAGCGGCCGCATTTTTACTGGGTAAACTGGAAGGTATCATTCCTGCTCTGGAAAGTGCCCATGCATTCGCTTATCTGGATGAACTATTGTCGGAAACTTCACCAGATGAGATTGTCGTAATTAATCTGAGTGGGCGTGGTGATAAGGATATGAGTACTTATATCCAGTTTTTGGAAAAATAGGAAAAATTGAACCACCGAAAACACCGAGTCCACCGACAATAACGTTATTATTGAAATGTAGGGACGTTGCATGCAACGTCCCTACAACCATATAAAAATAGAATAATTTTTAATAAAAATTCAGTGTACTTCGGTGGTTAATAAAAAATTAATGTAATCTGTGGTTATTTTTTTGACTTCCTATGGAATAAGAAGGCCAAATATAGAAAAGGCGTTGGAATGAGCAAAAGGTTGAATGATTTAATAAAAGATAAAGCAGGTAAAGATGAAAAACTACTGTCAATTTTTATCACAGCCGGATTTCCGGAAATTGACAGCACAAAAGAAATTATCCTGGCCCTGGATGAGGCCGGGGTTGATTTTATTGAACTGGGGATACCATTCTCCGACCCAATTGCTGATGGTCCGGTAATTCAGAAAGCCTCTGAACGGGCTATTCACAATGGTGTAAACATCGATAATATTTTTCAGATGATGGGAGAAATAAGAGAAATTTCCCAAATTCCAATCATCCTGATGGGATATTTAAATCCAATTAATAAAATGGGGATCGATACGTTTATTAATCAGGCCAGCGCTTCCTCGGTGGATGGACTGATTATACCAGACTGGGCCTTGGAGGAAAATCAAAAGTATGGTGATATCTTAAAAAAGCATGACCTGGATATTATTCATCTGCTTGCCCCGAACACACCGCCGGATCGCATAAAAATAATTGATGAAGTAAGTAGCTCTTTTATCTACTGTGTTGCCTATACAGGTGTAACCGGACAGGATAACAAGCCGACAGAAAAAACTAGCGATTTTCTGAAAACCATAAGAAAAGAATTAAATCATCCGCTGATGATAGGTTTCGGGATTAAAAACCGCGAGGATTATTTGACCTATACGAACTATGCTGATGGGGTGATTATTGGCTCGGCTTTTATACGATTATTGGAAAAGACGAATAGGGAGGAGAGAAGGGAAGCGATCGATAGGTTTATTAAACAAATACGTTAATCTGGAGCTCGGAACTTGGAACTGGGAACTCGGAACTCGAAATTTGGAAGTGATATCAAGAGTGAGAAGATTTAATGGAATCTACCATGACTTTCTGCAATATTTGCAGAAATAGAATCCGCTGCTTTGACGAGTTGTTTCCCAACTGTATTTCTTTCAAAATAATTCCACCATTTAACAATACTCCAAATTTTGTTAGATAATTCCTCAGATAGTACATATACCTCGATATCTGTTAATTATTTTAGCATACAAATAACACAGCAAAAAGTAATAAGAATTTCTTGGCGTCTTTGCGAGATAAATCCTCAATAAATTTTTCCTCAAATTTTCCTTGACATAAATATTCCATACAAGTATACTTTATTATTAGTATCCAGTATCCAGTATCCAGTATCCAGTATCCAGTATCCAGTATCCAGTATCCAGTATTCCCGACAAACTACGTCTCCTTCCAGTCGACGTGTCGGGACCAAATCATCCATGATTTGGCCAGTATCGAGTATCGAAGTCCAAGTTCCAAATATAAATCATCTTTAATCCACAATATGACAGGAGATCACATTATGGGAGACAAGCGTAAAAACAAGGAAAATACTCCCAAATTAACCCGCCGGACATTTATAAAAAGTATCGGAATCTCATCGGTCGGTGTCGCTGCTGTAAAAGGTGAGGGGATGGTCGGTCAGCTGCAAAATGCCGGTATATTACAAAAAGATTCCATCGTAGGACCCGGTAAAATTAAGGTCACATTTCAGGTAAATGGCAAAAATGTTAGTTCTCAGATTGAGCCGAGAACAACGCTTACAGAAGCATTGCGGGATTATCTTCATCTGACCGGGACAAAGATCGGATGTAATCGCGGCGCTTGCGGCGCCTGTACCGTGATATTGGCCGGAAAGGCTGTCCTCTCCTGTATGACCCTTGCCCTGGATGCAGTTGGAAAACCGATTGAAACGATCGAGGGTCTGGAAAAGAGTAAAGAAAA
>JAGLYF010000098.1 GCA_023132435.1 Calditrichia bacterium
TTACATCCTTTGCAGGAAGCTTTTATCGAACATGATGCAATGCAATGTGGCTTTTGTACTTCGGGTATGATCATGAGCGCCAAACATCTGCTTGATAAGAAACAAATACCAACCGCTGAAGAAATCAAAGAGGCGGTCAGCGGAAATCTTTGCCGTTGCGGTACCTATCCGCATGTGTTTAAAGCAGTCGAAACGGCAGCCAAAAATTCGAAATAACTTTATCCGGAGAAATAATATGCCAAGGAAAGAAAAGTTATTTGTCGGTATCAATAAAGATCTGGAAGAAATTACCGTTCCCATACCGGATGCTGATCCGAAACCCTGGGACGGAAAAGATGAGTTAAAATACATCGGTAAAAAAGTTCCGCGTATCGATGGTACTTACAAAACAACCGGCCGGGCTAAATATACCTTTGATATCAAGGTACCGGGAATGATCTATGGCAAAATAATTCGATCTCCTTATCCGGCTGCGATGGTTACAAAAATAGATTCATCACAGGCTGAAAAACTTCCGGGCGTGCGGTCAATCATACGCGTAAAAGATGAATTGCCATTTCCTGTTCGGTTTGCCGGTCAGGAAGTGGTTGCATTAGCGGCAGATACGGAACATCTGGCACAAGAAGCAGCAGATCTGGTGAAAATTGAGTATGATCAAAAGCCATTTGTGGTTGATCTCGATGAGGCGATGAAGGAAAATGCCCCTCTGGTGTTTGATCCGAAAGACGAGGAAAAAGATAAAGTAAAAAATGTACGCGATGCACGTATCTACCCAAAAGATGGAAAATCAGAAGAAATTGATGCGGTGTTGAATTCGTCCGATCACAAGATCGAAGCCACCTACCGTACGCAAGTACAAACTCATTGTCCTATGGAAACCCATGGTGTGGTCGCTAAATGGAACGATGAAAAGCTAACTATCTGGGCATCAACCCAGGGAACTTTTATGGTAAGAAATCAGGTAGCTGATCATTTTAATATCCCTAAGTCAGATATACGGGTAATTACAAAATTTATGGGTGGAGGATTTGGTTCAAAACTTAAAGCAGATACATATACCATGCTGGCAGTTAAATTGGCACGGGAGGCAAAGAAACCGGTACGTCTGATGCTCAGCAGGAAGGAAGATCATCTGTCGACGGGAAACCGGCCCAATTCTTTACAAACCGTTACCGTTGGAGCAACAAAAGAAGGTAAAATTACCGGTATCAAACTAAAATCATTTGGTACGGCAGGTATCGGCCGGGGGGCGGGTACCGGTGGGCCGGCAAGATTTATATATGATGCGGAAAAAATATATACAGAAGAATCGGATGTCTATACCAATGCCGGACCTTCTGCACCATTCCGTGCTCCCGGTCATCCTCAGGGTGCTTTTGCCTTTGAGCAGACCATTGATGACATGGCTTACAAAATAGGAATGGATCCCCTTGAGTTTCGTATTAAAAATTCAGAGTCCGATAAAGTCCGACAGGCAGAGTATAAAATTGGTGCGGAGAAATTTGGCTGGTTAAAAAGAAATCCAAAACCAGGTGCAGAAAAGGGTGTGATAAAAACCGGTGCAGGTTTGGCAAATTCTCTCTGGTATTATATCTATAGTCCCGGCAGTCATGTCAGTTTGCGGGTAAATGATGACGGCTCTGTACAATTACGCAGCGGTGTTCAGGATATTGGTGGTGGTATTGTTACACCAATGGCAATGATCATTGCAGAAGAGCTCTGTTTAAAACCGACCGATATAAAGATTACTATCGGTGATACGGAATTTGGCCTGGCACCTACTTCAGGAGGGAGTCAAACGACTGCGGGACTAACCCCGGCAGTCCGAAATGCTGCCTATTCAGCTAAACAAAGACTTTTGAAAATTGCTGCCGGGCTGATGGAAGTGGATATGAAAGAAGTAAAGCTTAGTGATGGTGGGACTTTTAGTACAATTGATTCCAAAAAACAGATGATCTGGAAGGAAGTTACCGCTGAGATACCGGAGGGACAATTCTCGGTTACAGGCGAAAGAATGGAAGATTATTACGAAACAAAACGCTGGAAGATCAGCGGCGTGCAGTTTGCCGAGGTGAAAGTGGATACAGAAACCGGTTCCATTAAGGTAAAACGTATGGTTGCTATTCACGATTGTGGTCGGCCAATGGATCGTCTGACCATAGAAAGTCAGATAAATGGTGGCATTATTCAGGGTATCAGTTTTGCTTTTTATGAGAATCGAATCCTCGATCGGAATACCGGGGTAATGGTTAATCCTAATTTAGAACAATATAAAATTGCCGGGGCGAGGGATGTGCCGCCTATCGAGTCGCATATTATAGACTTGAATCTCGGCCAAAGCAGTACGGGGGCGATCGGAGTCGGTGAGCCGGCGACGATACCGACAGCAGCGGCTATCGCCAATGCGGTCTATCATGCCATCGGTGTACGGATTCGAGAAATGCCCATGACCCCATCGGTGGTCCTGAAGGCTCTTAATAAAGTGTAGATGATAAAAAAGATACTGGATGCTGGATACTGGATGCTGGATACTGGATGCTGGATACTGGATGCTGGATGGTAAAAATATATTCCCCCTTCGCCGACAGGCGAATCCGCCTACTGGCGTGATTAAAAAAGAGCCTGTCCCGC
>JAGLYF010000099.1 GCA_023132435.1 Calditrichia bacterium
TCTACAATTGTTCGGGTCAACGAATCAAAGTAATTAAAAAAGGATTACAAAAACCAGGCTTCTATAGTGTGGAATGGAAAGGAACAAGTGATGAAAATATGCAGGTTAGTAGCGGTGTTTATTTTATTAGATTATCTGTAAAATCGCATTCAATACCTGACCATAAAAGTGCCATAGAAAAACTTGTTTTAATAAAATAATTTTAAATATAAAGCATTATGATATTCAAATTATTAACACGTATCTCACTTTGTGAAAGATCTCCTCCATTGATATTTATATTCATAAGGGGAACCTTTGTTTTTTTATCAAATTTTACATGAAAGGAAAACACGATGAAAACAATAAGAATAATTTCCATTATGTTGTTTATTTTATTTACAATTTCTCCCTTAATTGCGCAGGTATCTCATTCGGTTAGTTTTTTAGAATCGGATATCGCTTTTAAAACAGTAACCGGAAACGACAATATCGAATATACAAAAATTAAAATGGGTGATTTACAATTTACGGATGAAATAGGAAGACCCGAATTGCCGGTTAAATATGTTAAGTTAATCATTCCATCGGATGCTGATGTCGGTAATATTAGAATTGATTTTACACCAGAAAAAGATCTGAAAGAAACTTACCTCGTCTTTCCATGCCAACCCGCTATACCAACCTCTATTTATGCTAAAAAGCTGGAATTTGTCAAGCCTGATGAGTCCATATATTCTTCAGACTTACCATACCCTGCGAATAACGTAGAACTCGTTCATCACGGCTATTTTGATGGCAGCACTCATATTGTTACTTTGGCAGTTTACCCATTGCAATATTATCCATTATCAAAAAAGCTACAGTTCTATTCCCAAATTGATTTTACCCTGGAAATGCAATCAGGTAGTTTAAACAGAATTCAGGTACAGAGCAGACTGCAAAAAAATCAAGTCATTTATGATGAAATTTTAAACCATCTTGTTGATAATCCCCAGGATATTTCAGCATTCCAGGTAAGGCCAATGGGAATGAAACAGGGATTAAATATAGAAGGTGGATCCGGACCTGTGCTTTTTTATGAATATGTTATCATAACCAGCCCCGCTTTAGAATCAAGTTTTGACACATTTTTAGAATGGAAAAAGAGAAAAGGCCTTGATATTGGCGTGGTGACAACCGATGATATATTTTCCAATTACACAGGGGATCTAATTTCAGGTATATACGATGATGCGGGAGAACTTAGACAATACTTATCAGACGCTTACTACCAAGGAACAGTCTGGGTATTATTAGGCGGTGATTATTCGGTTGTACCGATTAGATATGGTTGTGGAACAAACAATACCTGGGGAGATCCTACATGGCGCGAATATGAAATTCCGGCCGATAATTATTTTGCTGATTTTACCGGTGATTGGAATGTTGACAACGATGGTTTCTTGGGAGAAATAACTAATGATGCTCCGGATTATAATCCTGAAATATTTGTCGGCAGGCTACTTTGTACCAATGCTACAGATATTGCTAACTGGACAACTAAAATATTGATTTATGAGCAAAACCCGGGTAAAGGTGATATTTCATATTTGATGCGTTCTTTTATGATGCAGTCTGATCAATTGCAAAAGGGTGATGAAGCGGGAGATGTTGCTGATCATTTACCGTCTTCATTTAACCATACAATTTGGGAAGAATATCCTTCATACTACGCACCGATGCCCACCTTTCCTTCAGGCAGTGAAGTTATTAATGAGATGAACTTAACCAGGTATGGATTATGGAGTTGGTTTGCACATGGAGCGCCTATTTCTATTTGTACGAAGACAGACTCTGTAAATACCAAACCAAGGAATACAGTGACTACAGTAGACCATATTAATAATGGTGTTGTAGAATTTGGAGATGCACTTGATTGTTTGACTAATGAAAATTATCCGTCAATAGTTTATACAGTTGGATGTGATAATACTCCTTTTGATATATATAATCCCATGGGCTGGTGGCCGGGAAGAAATTTAGGCGAGGGATTTACTGTAATTACAAAAGCCGGTGGTCCAGCAATGTTAGGTAATACAAGGTATGGTTATATAAGTGGTTCTTCAAATTTATATGAAAAGTTTGCAGATCTATTAACATTAGGAACAAATGATCCGGGTAGTGGAAAATCATATTTACATATCGGGGTTGCTGAACTTGTATCAAAACAAAATTATACAAATCATTACTTAAATTATTCTCACAATCTTATCGGCTGCCCGGAAACTAAAATTTGGACAGAAGCGCCATTACAGTTTTCAAATGTTTCAATAACAGATGAAGGCAGTTACATCACTGTTGATGCTGGTGAAAGTGGTTGTGACATAAGCGTAATAAGTCTTGATAATGGATTAACTTACTTTCAAACTGCTAGCGATGTTTCTAGTTATAGTTTTAATACTTCAGTAAGACCTCTTTATCTTACAATAACTAAAAGTAATGTTCTCCCTTACATCGCAATTACAGGTGGTACAATATCTAGTGATGAAATTTTTACAGGAAAACTTAATATAATAGGTAATTTAACAGTTGCAGAGAATGTAACTTTGACTATTGAGCCAAGTACTGTAATTAAATTTGAAGATGATGTTAAATTAGAAGTAAATGGTACACTTAACATATCCGGTACACAAAGTTCACCAATTTTATTTACATCCATTAATTCAAATCCTTCCATGTCGGACTGGTTTGGAATAATAGTCTATGGCACTGCAAACATAAATCAGGCTACAATTGAATATTCTGATATGGGCATTTATTTCTCCAGTGGCGGATCAGGTACAGTAGAAAATTGTACAATTAGTAATAATAGATATGGTATTAAAATAAATCGCTCTCATCCTTATGTTGCTAATTGTTCTATACACGACAATCATTATCCTATACATCTTTATAGGACAAATTATGCTCCCGATCAACCGCAGCTTCTAAATAATTCTGTTTATGACAACAGCGCTCCCGCTATCTATTTACACCATTCTTCTCCGGATATCCGTGGCAATGTAATTTATAATCATGGGAAAGGCCTGTATTGTCGCTTTAGTTCCTCTCCTTACCTGGGTGAATCAGGATATTATGGAGCAAATCTCATTTATAATAACGACTATGCGGTCTATGCTTTTCAGAGTTCAAATCCGTTCCTCGGTCAGGATGGAGGCGGGATAAATGGAGGAAACAACAATGTGATCGGTACCGATTATCACGTTTATGCAAGATATTCGTGCAACATTATGGCAGAGAATAATTATTGGGGTAGTAATCCTCCGGTTGCAAATAAATTTTATGCGGCAAATAATTCAAGTATAGATTATACACCCTGGCTGCCTTATGGTCCTATTTATAGTAGAGAAAATTTTCTCACCGATCAAACTAATAGTGCAAATCCTGGTGATGAATTTAACCCTGATTGGCCATTGCGTAAACAGTTACTCTTTGCCCGAGATATGATTGATATTGGTGAATTAGATATTGCTCAAGAAATCTGTAAATCTGTGATTAAAGATTCTCCTGATTCATCTTTGGCATTTTTTGCTCTCGATATTTTATGGCAAGCGGCTCGGAAAGGTGTAAGATTACAAAAAATGGAATTAGAACAATTCACTAATTATTTAGATTTGCTTGCAAATAAAAAAGATAAGAAGGACTTATATGCTTATACCAATTTAATCCTGTTTGGTTATGATGCATATAATTCGTTTAACAGGTTAGATTTTGTAATAAACGAATATAAAAACACTCGGATGGAAGAACTAGCTCATTTTACTAAATTTATGTATTTCTTGTTTGATAAAGAGGATTTACCGTCAGCAAAAAAGGTATTATCCGAATTGGAAAAAAGATTTCCTCAATCTGAGTCTACTAAGGAAGGTTTTCGTTTATTAAGTGATTTAGATGATTCAAATGGGGAAAATTTCTTTAATAAACCAATAGCAGATCAATCTTTATTGCCAAAAAAATATGAACTGTTGGGAAACTTTCCAAATCCATTCAATCCTGAAACGAAAATACGGTTTAATTTACCTGAGGATTCACAGGTAAAATTAGAGGTTTATAATTTACAAGGTCAGAAAGTTATTACGTTGTTTGATAAGATGTTACCAGCAGGGATTCACACAGCTACCTTCAATGGATCAAATTTTTCAAGTGGTATTTACTTTTATCGTTTAGAAGCAGGAAAATTCAACCAGGTAAAACGTATGTTGCTTATCAGGTAGACATGAAATAATTCTGTTTGTTATAAATAGGTTGAATAGGTTTGCTCATGAGGGTTTTTTATGCATTTGTGAATTGCTAGTATTTCTTACCTGATCAGTTTATAACTTTTAAATTGATATTTAAATACAAAGAGATCTGGCTAAACCCTTCAACTTAAATGATATTTTAAAAATGATCCTCACTCCCTTCTCTTTTTAAGAGAAGGGGGTGGGGATGAGTTTAATAAAGTAATGGAGATTAAATATGCAGGCAGAGTATATAATTAATAATTGCAAACTGCAGTTGATGGAGGGAGATATTACTGAGCTGGCAGTTGATGCAATTGTTAATGCGGCGAATGCACAGTTAATACTTGGAGGGGGAGTTGCCGGGGCGATAAAGGAAAAAGGAGGACCCTCTATTCAGGAGGAATGCAGGCGGGCAGGGGGTACTTTTGTCGGGGGAGCAGTGATTACGGGTGCAGGGAATCTCAAAGCCAAACATGTAATTCATGCTGTTGGGCCACGTATGGGTGAGGGAGATGAAGATTCAAAATTGGAAAATGCTACCAAAAATACGCTTCAACTGGCCGTTGATAATAATCTGAATTCAGTTGCTTTTCCGGCAATTAGTACCGGTATATTCGGCTTTCCCATCGAAAGATGTGCCACTATAATGATCCGTACCACCCAGAAATTTTTTAAAAAAAACAAAGCACCTGCTCTTGTCATTTTCTGTTTATGGGGGGAAGATAATTATAGAATTTTTGATAAAACAGTACAGGAATTTATTTATTGAAATGATTTTTTATTGTTTCAACTTCATCTGAGATGATACCATCCACCGAATAATTTAAAACTTTCTCAAGTACTTCTGCATCATTTACCGTCCAGACGTATAATTGTTTTGCATATTTTTTTGCTTTTTTAACCAGGTTTTTGGTAAGCACCCTGTAATGTGGATGCCAGGCGTCACTCCATGTGATCAGGTCATACATGGTATGCATCCAGGTCATACGTTGAAAAAGATAGCCGGTTCTGATCTTTTTTTCTCTTAATTTGAGTATCTGTAGTAAAAAAGGATTAAAACAGGAAACCCAGATGGATTCCATGAGATTATGATCTTTAATTGTGCTAATAATTTTTTCGGCAAATTTAACATCAAAAAAATGAATAGTTTTTGCATCTAAATTTATCGGAATGCGGTTTTTAAATTGTTCAAAAAATTCGTCGAGGGTCTCAAGGTATTTTGGTGACTCATGATCCGGGATTTTAACATAGGGATAAGTTTTTAATGTATCCATCGAAGTTCGCCCAATGTATCCGGATTTATTAAACATCCGTTTGAGTGAAAAATCATGAAATACCACGATCTCTCCGGTTCCGGTTTGCCGGATGTCTATTTCAAGTGCGTTTGCGCCCGCTGCCAGGGCTTTTTCACAGGCATCAATAGTGTTTTCGACACTATTTTTTCTGTCTCCACGGTGTGCTATGATCAGAGGTTGTCTACTCACTTAATATCTTTTCGTAATATTGAATATATTTTGGGATAATGATTTCAGCGGAAAATTTTTTCGAAGCTCTATCTTTTCCGGTTTTCCCCATTTTTTCTGCCAATTCCCTATCAGAAAGAATTGTACTGATAGCCTGGGCAAGTCCTTCGATGTCACCAACTTCCCGGGTAAAACCAGTCTTGCCATTTTTGTTGACCTCTGGTAATCCGCCGGCATTTGTTGAAACACAGGGAATACCACAGGCCAAGGCCTCAAGTGCCACCAATCCAAAACTTTCCGAGGCACTTGGAATCAGAACTACATCCGAGATAGATAATAATTCGGAGATATTTTCCTGTTTTCCAAGAAAAACCACCTTATTACACAATTGTTCGGTCCGGCACTGTTCTTCTGTTTTATAGCGCTCAGGTCCATCCCCAACCATCAGAACTTTTACTTTAAGATCGTCTTTAATCTTTTTTAATATGGGAACAATATCAGTTACTCTTTTCAATGGCCGAAAATTAGATATATGTGTGATAATATATTCATCATCGTTCGCATAACAGCGTCTTATTTCAGGGTTTATTTCCAGGTTTTGCATATCAAAAGGAACAAAGTTGTGTATAACTTCGATTTCCTTTTTTGTATTAAAGACTTCAATTGTTTTATCCCGGAGAAATTTTGACACTGCTGTAATTCCTGAACTATTTTCGATACTGAATTTGGTAATCTTAAAGAAAGATGGATCACCTCCAAGCAGGGTAATATCTGTGCCGTGAAGTGTGGTGACATATTTCAAATCTCTATTTGGTATCATCTGTTTTGCCAGATAGGCACTGGTCGCATGAGGGATCGCATAATGTACATGCATGATATCTAAATTCTGAAACTCTATGACTTCAGCCATTTTTGATGCAAGCGAAAGGCTGTATGGCGGGTACTCAAAAAGAGGATAATGAAGAACTTCAACTTCATGATAAAATAGTTGTGAAGAAAAAGAGTTTAATCTGTAGGGAAGGGCGTAGGAAATAAAGTGGACCTCATTTCCCATATCGGCCAGTTTTTTACCAAGTTCGGTTGCTACGACGCCACTTCCACCGTAGGTTGGGTAACAGGTAATACCAATTTTCATTCTGAGGCAGTCAGTTCAGGTGAATATTGTCTGACACAATTTCGGCCGGCATGTTTTGCCGCATAGAGCGCAGTATCCGCTTTGTAAATAAGATCAGTCGAGGTTGACGCATCAAGAGGGAGTGAAGCAGTTCCAACACTAATTGTAAGTTTCCCAAGGGGTTGAACGTGTTCATCATTGAAAACAGCATCGGCTACATGTGAGCGAATACGTTCGGCAAGAATTATAACACCATCTTTACTCACACTCGGTAATATTACAGCGAATTCTTCGCCGCCATAGCGGGCAACGATATCATTTTCACGGACTGTATCTTTTAATATCAAGGCCAGTTGTCTTAGTACCTCATCGCCCGCCTGATGACCCAGTGTATCGTTGTAATTCTTAAAATGATCAACGTCGAGAATTATCAGAGATACGCCCTGTTTATTCCGGGTATGACGGAGAATTTCTTCTTTCAATCGCATTTCAAAATATCGATAGTTGTGAAGATCGGTCATTCCATCAGTATAGGATAGCTCAATTACCTCGTCATGTAATGAGGCATTTGAAAGGGCGATCGATACAATGTTGTTGATAGTTAATAGAATCTCCAACTCGGCTTTTTGATAAGGTTTTTCGTTCACCCTTGGTCCCAAACAGATTAATGCATCTTCCTGATTACGTACCGTTGTGATTGGAGAAATGAGTTCCATGTTAATATTTGTCAGTGCTTTGACGCCTAACGATTTTTGAACATACTTAGGCAATCGGGTAATCAGCTGTGGTGATTTGTTTTTATGAAGATAGGAAATTAAAGAGTCGCTCTTTTCTATAGTAAGATTTTCAACATCCGTTTTATACAATCCCTTTGAATTTAAGACAGATAAGCGTTGTTCCATCTTTTTAAGGCCGTACATAAAAACCGCACTTTTACAACTAAATTTTCCAATAAGAGAAAGAAGAGTTGAATTAATCAGTCTGTCGACGTCTAAAATAGCGTGTAATTCCAGAGAGATATCAAAAATATTTCTCAGATCATATACTTTTTTTCGGAGTTCTTTATTATTTTCAACCAGGGTTTGATTGAGTTGGTAGATTTCCTGGTTAGCATTTTCCAGTTCCTTGGATTGTGTGGTTAGATTATCACTGAGTTGCTTAAAACGAAGTGCTGAATTGACACGGGCAATCAATTCATCAAAACTAAAAGGTTTAATAATATAGTCATCGGCACCAACCTCAAGACCGGTAATAACATCCCGGATCTCACTTTTTGCTGTCAACATTAAGATTGGGATGTATTCTTTAATTTTTCCGTTTGAACGAATTTTTTTTGTCACCTCTATTCCGGATATTCCGGGAAGCATAACATCAAGTAAAACAAGATCAGGTTTTGTAGAATTTATTTTTTTAAGTGCAACTTCACCACTATCAGCCTCATCAATTTCGAATCCACGTTCACTCAAGAATTTACTCAAAACCTGTAGCATTTCCTGATGGTCTTCAACAATAAGTACACGATACGATGTCTTTTTCAATCGCAGAACCTTTTTATATCCTGATCGTTAGATTGATATGAAATAGATAAATGGTTAAGTTTTAAAAATAAGAAAATTGATATCATAAAACAAGAAATAACATAAGTTAAAAAAGAGTTGTTAGAGACAAAATTTCGAAAACGATCATCGGGAAATTATAATGAAAAAAATAATAGCCAAATACCCCATTATATTTTATATAATCCTTGTAGTTTTATTTTCGGTTTTATACACGAGCTCTTGCAGTAAAAATCCCACAGATTCAAGCAAGGATATAGTTCTTCCGGATAGCAATTTGAGTTATGACAAAGATATTTTTCTTTTGTTTCATGTAAAATGTGGTGGCAGCGAAAGTGGCTGTCATGGAACACTCCAACCGGCAAAAGGACTAATCCTGACCAATTATCAGAATATGATCACCCATTTGATTGATGGCAGTGAGCTTCTGATTATTCCGGAAAAAGGTGAAATAAGTTTTTTATACAACATCTTGCGCGGCCCGATATCAGGTCGCCCACAGATGCCTTATGAACGGATGCCTTTGAGTGTGAATAATATTAATGGTATACGAACCTGGATAGATGAAGGTGCGCATCAGTAAAGTCAGCCTTAGAACTGTATAATTATTGCACACTCTGTCACAACCTATTGTGGAATTAAAATAATGTCTATTTATATAATTTTATAATTATCAACATGTTACGCTTATGGACAATTTTTGGCATCCAATTTGCTATATTATAAAGTGAGCACCTAAGTTCCTCTTTTGTTCCTCACCATATAATGCCCCCTCCCGGGGGCATTTTTTTATCCAGACGTAATTGATGGTTGATGTATTGTTGCTGATCATTTAAGTTAGGTGTAATCGTTTTAATCTGGAGAAGAAAAATGCTTGCTATTCCAAAATCATTAAACTTAACACAACTAAAGACACCTATCATCGAATTAAGCGGCCAAAATAAAACCCGAATATGGTTAAAAAGAGATGATTTGACCGGAATTGAACTGAGCGGGAATAAGATCAGAAAACTGGATTTCCTTCTACAGGAGGCCATTGAAAAAAAAGCACAGGGAATTATTACCTGTGGAGGATTGCAATCAAATCATTGTCGGGCCGTAGCGTATGCAGGAGTGAAACTGGGTTTGGAGACAATTCTATTTCTGCGAGGGACGCCAGAAAAACAACCTACAGGTAATTATTTTCTAAATCTCCTGGTTGGCGCTACGATTCATTATGTTACTCATGAGGAATATCTTGAAATTGATTCGATCATGGAGAAAAAAACACAAAAATTAGCAGAACAGGGAAAGCAATTCTATATCATTCCTGAGGGAGGATCAAACGAAATTGGTGCATGGGGTTATATCAAGTGTTTTTATGAAATAACGGAGCAAATAGAAGCTAAAAATATTCCTATTGATGCCATTGCGGTTTCTACTGGTTCGGGGGGAACTCACGCCGGATTATTGTTAGGGAAATTACTGAAAAACAGCGATATCGATATCATTTCTATTAATGTCTGTGATGATGCAGAATTTTTCAAAGATAGGATTTATGGAATCATTAAAAAATTTGAACAAAAATATGATCAAAATTTTGATATTAATAAAAAAAATATCCTGATATATGATGGATTTACAGGAAGAGGATATGGAGAAATAGGTGATCGGGAAGTAGAAATTATTAAAAAATTTGTCCGTAGAGAGGGGATTGTGCTCGATCCTGTCTATACCGCCAAGGCATATTTTGGTCTCGAACAACTGATAAGCCAGGATCAGTTAGAGTATAAAAATATCCTTTTCATTCATACAGGTGGTATTTTTGGCATATTTCCTTTGGCCAAACAATTTATGTAAAATATGAAAAACCTATAATATTTGTTATATAGTAGAGACGTAACATGCTACGTCTCTACAAGACATTGTTGGATAGGGGAGTATGCAAATTCTTTTGAAAATAAAGTATTTGCTACGAACTCACCCCCTGGCCCCCTCTCTTGGTAAGAGAGGGGGAATGAAGTTATATTATCAATGATGGTTCGATATGCAGAGATTTAGTATGCATGGTCTCTACAGTTTTCAATAATATAAAAGGAAATTATTCGGATTGGGAAATATTAAAAATGAAATGGAGGAGAAGAGCCCCTGGCGGAAAAGGATATTATTGTCTATCCTATTTGTGATAGTTTTAATGTTAGCTGTATATATTATGATTCAAATATCTATACCTGATGTTAATCCGCTGATAAACAACAATCCCTCGACGACGGCTCTTATGGAACAAAGAAAGGAAGAAGCAAAAGAAGTAGGAAAAAAAATAGGAATCAGACAACAATGGGTATCTTTTGGCCAAATACCAAAATTGCTGAAAAAAACGGTTAGGATCAGTGAGGATGCAAATTTTTATTTCCATGAAGGAATAGATCTTGATGAACTTAAAGAATCAATAAAAAAGAACTGGGAAAAAGGAGAATTTGCCCGGGGAGCAAGTACATTAACGCAGCAACTGGCTAAGAATCTTTATTTGAGTACTGAAAAATCTATCTGGAGAAAAGTAAAAGAGTTTTTTATTACCAGAGAACTGGAATCAACCTTGTCTAAAAACCGGATATTTCATTTATACTTGAACGTAATCGAATATGGGAGGGGAATATTTGGTGTGGCTGCTGCTTCCAGATATTATTTTGGTAAATCTGTATCGGAGTTGAATGATGAAGAAATAATCCGTTTAACGGCGGTCATTCCAAAACCCTTATCTGTCAGGCCTGATCAAAATAGTAAATGGTTATTATGGCGCTGTCGCTGGATAACAGGTAAATTGCTACTTTATAAATATATTGAGGACACAAAACATGACAGCCTGATGACTTTGTTCAGCCCTCCCGAACCTTAGGTGCCAAAAATCTGATTGACAACACAATGATTAAAATCCCAACCGGTAACATCACCAGAGGACTGACACCAAATCCGATTGGAATATAGCCGACTACCATACTCAGAATCCCTCCAAACAAAGCATATGGCAACTGTGTACGCACATGATCGATATGATCTGCACCCGAAGCCATTGAGGACATGATCGTTGTGTCAGAGATAGGGGAACAGTGATCACCAAAGGTGGCGCCAGCCAGAACAGAAGCAATTGTACTGAGAAAAATACCCTGTTGTTGTGAAAGCATTATTGTTGGATCTGCTTGTGGGACAAGATAGGCAATCGGAATAACGATAGGCATCAATATTGCCATTACACCCCAGGAAGTTCCCGTGGCAAAACTAATAAGAGAAGCTATAATAAAAGACAATAAGGGTATAAAATAGGGAGATAAAAATCCCTCACTAATGTGGATAATATAGTCTGCTGTTTTTAGGTCAGTACAGATATTGCCAATCGACCATGCCATGGTGAGTATCAATGCGGCCAGAATCATTGCTTTTACGCCACCAATCCAGGCAGCAATTGATTGATCCAGTCTGAGCAATTTTTGTCCGATCGCAAGAAGAATGGCCACAAAACTGCCGAGAAAGGCAGCCCACATCAAAACCGAATAAGAATCTGATTCGCCGATTACCAGGCTGATATAATGAATAAATCCAACCGATTCAAGATCAGTACCTTTAGTCTCCAGGGCACTCAGCCCTGTAAACCAGAGTCCGAGTAGTGTGGTCAGAATTACCACAAAAATAGGGATGAATCCATTATACCATTTTTTTTCGATATTTTCATCTGCAACTATTTCCTGTGCATCCAGACTGGATACGGGGGTTGCACCGGGCGCCAGGACCTGACCTGTTTTTAATGCACGCCTCTCCGCTTTTAACATTGGCCCAAAATCACGACCAAACCAGGCAATGGTGAGACCTAACACGAGCGCAAAAATAGGATAAAAATTATACGGGATTGTTTTAAAAAAGGTAAGATAAGGATTGTCCGTTATTCCAAGCGATTGGAACGAGTTACCAATCAGACTGATTTCGAAGCCTATCCAGGTGGAAATAATGGCAATATTTGCTACGGGAGCGGCGGTTGAATCGACGATATAAGAGAGTTTTTCCCGGCTAATCCGTAATTTATCTGCTAAAGGACGCATTGTATTTCCGACTATAAGCGTATTTGCGTAATCATCGAAAAATATAAAAATTCCCATTAACCAGGTGACAATTTGCCCACGCTGAGAATTTGAGGCATATTTAGCCAATATATTTACAATTCCCTGTGTGCCTCCCATCTTGGAAATAACCCCAACCATACCGCCGAGTGTAAGACTAAAGACAATTATCGCCATTTTATCCGGATCCGCCGGAGCCAGGGCAATATATTCGGTTAATCCGTAAAAGAAACCGGTGATGGGATTATAATCATAAATCAAAGCTGCGCCGATCCAGATACCGACAAATAAAGCAACTAAAACCTGTCGTGCTAATAATGCCAGGAGAATGGCAACAAGGGGTGGCAGCAAACTTAACCAACCGGGAATAATACGCAGATCAGTTTGCCAATCAATTTGCGGTATTTCGATTTTTACTGTACCGCTTTCCGGAAAAACAGCGGAAGAAATCTCGGCAACCCCCTGTTTAAATAGTATTGTGTTTGTTGTTTGAGTCTGGTTATCACTGTAAGTATATAAGCCGTAAATAGAAAGGCTGGTATCCTTTTCTATGATTTTTGCTTGTTCATCTTTTAATTCGAAGTAGATTTTTGTGGGTATATCCGAGATGATCACCTGTGGTGAATTCAGTTCTACTGTAAGTTCTTCGGCCATGGAGAGTGACACTGTTCCATAAAATACAATCAGCATGAGGAAGATTTTGTTCATAGAGAACCTTTCTTCTCATAGATAAATAAGATAATGAAAAAGGTAGGCAGAAGAGTATTTAAAGTAAAGTGTAAAATTCGTCATAAACAATTGATTATCTCTTCTTGATTTGATATTTCAATATTTATAAATTCAAAGTTTAGTGGAGTGTATATGAAAAAATATTTCATAGTTTTATGGACACTATTTCTCCTGTCTGTTGCTTTCTCTCAGATGACAGGAAAGAGACCAACCCAATATGGATTTGAAATAAATGCCAAACCACCTGTCTATTACGATGTGTATATTACATTTAATGAGAAGAATCTTAGTCTTCAGCTAAATGTCCTGTTTAATATCCAAAATGACCTGCTCTTTTTCACAAAATCTGATGATGGTTATGTAGGTGGGTATGATATCACTCTGGCTGTAAAGGATATAGATTCAAATTCAACCGTTTTTTCCCATCTGTGGAAGGAAAAAATCTTCGAAAAAGAATTTGAGTTGACTAATTCCAAACAGCGGTATCAGATAAATGGTAAAACATTCGATATCGATCTTTCTACCGGAGAGTATGAAGTTCATCTTGAATTAACAGATGAAGCAACAGGAAATTCTTATAAAAGCAAGAGAAAACTAACCGTTCCCGACCTGGAATCTTCTATCTGTTTCAATGAAATTAAATTTCTTACTCAGGATGACAGTCTTTCTGCCGAAATAATTGTTGGGGACAAGCGTTCAACTGTGGACTTTAATCATGATCTGCTTGTTCATTTTGAAATAATTTATTCCCAAACGGATCCGATTTCGCTTACTTCGATTTTATATCGTAGCAGGGAAGAGGATCAAAAAGAGATAAGACTTAAAGAACATTCTCTTTCTTATGAAAATAAATATATCGAATTTCATGAGATCTTAGAGAGGAAAATTCTGGAAGAAGGAGATTATCTTCTTAAGTATAGAATAAAAACGGCAGAGGGTGAATCAGAAATTCAAAAAAAGTTTAGCGTTGTATGGTACAAAAAACCGCTTTATCTTTATGATTTAGAACTGTCAATCCCACCACTGCAATATATTTTATCCCCGGAAGAATGGAATTATATCGATGATCTTTCTGATCAGGAACTGTCAGAATGGTTTAGAGAATATTGGCATAAAAAGGATCCGGATCCGGAAACGCCTCTAAATGAGATAATGGTTGAATTTTATAGCCGGGTTTTACAGGCAAACAGAAAATACGCTGATCAATATAATGAAGGTTGGGCAACGGATAGGGGAAAATCTCTTATTTTATATGGAAAGCCGGATCGAATTGAAGCGCATCGTTACCGGACAAAATCAAAACCGTATGAGATTTGGTATTATCATTCAGAAAATAAAAAATTAATATTTATCGATGTGGATGAGGATGCTACTTATCCTCTGATGAGTGTCGAAGAAATTGGAGAACAAAGTGATGAATAAAATTCCTGTTGGTATAATCGGGGTGGGTCACCTGGGAAAGATTCATGCCAGCTTATACCGGGATGTAAAACCTGCTGAATTGATTGGCATTTATGACAACGATGTTGAAAAAGCAAAAAAAGTGGCCAATGAATTGAATACTGAGGCATATAGCGATATTAATCAGTTATTTGAAAAAGTTGAGGCTGTAAATATTGTCACGCCCACGTCCACACATCATGAAATTGCAAAGCGGGCTTTAGATCACGATTGCCATCTCTTTATTGAAAAACCGATTATGGTCAATGAAGTGGAAGCAGAAGAGATAATTAAGATAGCAAAAGACAAAAATAAATTGCTCCAGGTTGGGCATATTGAAAGATTTAATCCGGCAGTATTAGCAATTTCTGATGTTTCATTAAATCCTCTCTTTATTGAGTCTCATCGCCTGGCGTCATTTAATCCCCGGGGAACGGATGTTGCTGTTATTCTGGATTTGATGATCCATGATCTGGATCTGATCCTCTTTCTGGTCAAGAGCAAACCTGTGCAAATTGATGCCAGTGGCGTCGGCGTGATCTCGGAAACTCTGGATATCGCTAATGCGCGGATACAATTTGAATCCGGATGTGTGGCAAACATTACAGCCAGCAGAATATCTGCAAAAAAAATGAGAAAAATGAGAGTATTTCAGCCAAATAGTTACATTTCAATCGATTTTGTCGAGGGCTTTTCAGAAATATACTACATCGATGATACGGCAATGACCTTTAAAAATGGCACACTGGCATTTTCTCTGGGACAAATAGAAGAAGGAAATAAACGTAAAGATATAAAATACAATAAGTTGCAAAAGACGGATGTTAACCCATTAAAATACGAGTTAACTGGATTTATCGAGAGTATTCAGGCTAATATTCCTCCACTTGTAACCGGGGAAGAAGGATTGGCAGCTCTGAAATTAGCCAACCAGGTTTTGGCGAAGATTGAAGAACATACAAAAATGGTTTCTGTGGAGGCAATCGATTGAGGATCGGAGAATTACTTTATAAATACCGTGGTTATACACCGGTTCCATTTTTTGTCGCAGGTATTATTTTAGCCAATCCGCGTCAGGACCTGATGATCTTTGGTGCAATTTTAATGGCATTTGGAGAATTATTGCGAATCATCAGTGTTAGCTATATAGGTGTCTCAAGCCGGGCCAGAGAAATTGTGGCGGAAAAACTGGTAACAAACGGACCATACGCGTACATAAAAAATCCAATGTATACAGGGAATATGTTTCTATATATGGGTGCAAGTATTTTTGCCGGAGGTTGGCTACCTTTAATGTTATATTTAGTGATATTGTTTTTTTCAATACAATATTCATTGAGTGTCAAATATGAAGAATCGGGTTTGGAAGACTTGCATGGAGAAGAGTATCTTAACTACAAAGAAGCTGTGCCACGATTTTATCCACGTCTTTCGCCCTATCCTCAAAAAAGTAAAGAAAAAATGGAATTAGCGACCGCGCTCATTAGCGAGAAAACTACGTTTTTGGCAATTATTGGGTTTATTATTATGGTACAGTTAGTCTGGTATCTTAAATCTTGAGGGAGAAGTGATATAGTGCATCAACAACCAATAACAATCGACAATATTGTGGATCATGTCGTTGGAATAGATAAAAAAGTTCCTCTGTTAAACGGGGAAAAAATCCGATATATCTATCTGGATAATGCGGCCAGTACGCCAACACTAAAGCCGGTTTTAAAATCCCTGAATGATTTTATGGAATGGTATTCAAATATCCATCGTGGTACAGGTTTTAAATCTCAGATCAGTACACATTATTTTGAACTATCCAGAGAAATAGTTGCAAAATTTTTTAATGTCAATCTAAAGGAACATCTGGTAATATTTGGTAAAAATGGTACAGAGGCGATAAATAAACTGGCACACCGGGTACCTTTACCCGAGGATTGTGTGATATTAGTGACGAAAATGGAGCATCATTCAAATGATCTTCCCTGGCGTTTTCGCAGACCGGTGGTTCATGTAGCCGTGGATAATCAGGGCAGATTGGATTGGAAGGATTTTGAGGATAAACTGGAAGAGTATAAAAATAAAATCGGCTTGATTGCCATTACCGCAGCATCGAACGTGACCGGTTATATCAATGATGTATATGCCATCGCGGAGATTGCTCATAAAAATAACGCGAAGGTTATGGTAGATGCAGCACAATTAGTACCTCACCGACGAATTGATATTAAGGAACCTGGTCATCCACAACATCTTGATTTTCTCGCTTTTTCAGCTCATAAAATATATGCCCCTTTTGGTCTTGGTGTGTTGATTACTGATCGCGGGATGTTTAAAGATGGAGATCCTGATATGGTCGGCGGGGGTACGGTTGATCTTGTTTCTGAGGATTATGCCTATTGGACTGATGCGCCGGAAAAAGAAGAAGCAGGAACTCCAAATGTGGTCGGAGCGATTGCCCTGGCAAAAGCATTGAACGTGATTATGGAAATTGGAATGGATAAAATCGCAGAACATGAAGCAAATCTGACCCGATACGCGCTACACGAGCTTAAGAAAATTCCCGGACTAATATTTTATGGCTCGGTGAATGAGGATGAAGTTAATGATCGACTTGGTGTTATTTCTTTTAATGTCATGGATAAACCCCATGCTCTGGTGGGAGCCATCCTTAATTATGAAGGGGGTGTTGGCGTTCGCAATGGGTGTTTCTGCGCCCATCCCTATGTGAAATGCCTGCTTGGCGTTACCGTTGAAGAAACAAAAATTCTCGAGGAAAGAATTCTCAATCGTGATAGAAGTACCATTCCGGGAGCAGTTCGTATGAGTTTCGGAATGTATAATAAAAAAGAAGAAGTTGACCAGATGATAGATGTCTTGAAAATAATTACTAAAGATGAATACAAGGGTAAATACGAGTTATACCCGGAAACAGGTGAATATTTTCCTGCGGATTTCAAAGTAAATTTTGATGAGTACTATCAGTTTTAATCCAAAACTGTTTAAAAACCTGATTTTTATCATCATCATTAATCAACTAACATGCCTGAAAAAAAAGTTTTTCATACTGATCCCTATTTAACTGAATTAGAAACCAAAATAGTATCTTCAAGAACAGATGAACGTGGTTCCTGGTATTCATTCCGGGAAACAATATTTTATCCTCAGGGTGGTGGGCAATCTTCAGATAAAGGTTGGATAAATTCTATCGATGTTCTTGATGTTCAATCTTCTGAAGGAGAGGTCTGGCATTTACTCAACGCCCCGATAACTGATACGGCATCAATGCGTTTGGACTGGAAACATCGCTATATTAATATGCAGCAGCATACCGGACAGCATATTTTATCAGCCTGTTTTAAAAAATTTCACAATCTGGATACAATATCCGTTCACCTGGGTAGAGATATCACCATGATAGAACTGGATACGCCGAGCGTAGAGGACAGCATTTTAGAAAAAACAGAAATATCTGCGAATCAAATGATCAGCGATAATCTTCCTGTTGAATCAATTGTAGTAAATCGGAATGAACTGGAGGAATATAATATACGCCGGGCAATTAAGACAAGAGATGAGTATGTTCGCCTGGTCCGTATTGGAGAAATAGATTGCGTTGGATGTGGGGGTATCCATGTACGCTCATCCGTGGAAGTTGGGTTGATAAAAATTACAGGTGCTGAGAAAATTCGCGGTCATGTACGAATTAAAATTAAAATAGGAACAGCAGCATATCAATATTTCGGACAATTGCATCAGACCATACAAAAAGTCAGTGCACACCTTACGACATCGGTCGAGGATCTGTCCGACCGGATTGAATCATTGTTAGATGAAAAGAGGGAACTGATCGGTGAGAAAAATAAGATTACTGAATTATGGCTATCTGAATTTGCCAAGAATTTGAATGCTGAAGGAAATACAGGTTGTTTTGCATTAAGGGATTTATCAAAGGACCAGTTAAAGATCCTGTCAGAGCAATATCTGGTGAAACATCAGGTACCGTGTCTGTTTGTCAGTGAGGAAGCAGGACGAATACATTTTTATATACGTTTTCCTCGAACGCTGAATAAAAATGTCCAGGATTTTATTCAGAAACATAAATCCCGATATGCCATAAAAGGTGGTGGTGGTAAGGATTTTGCTGTGGGCCAGATTGATAGCAAGGGCACAAACAGTTTTTCAATGGAGCAGCTTTTCCTTGCCTTTAATGATTTTATAAATAAAGGGAGTGATAAATAGTATGCCTACTGTCAGGGGTCTGGCCATAATGAGCCGTTTGGAATATTTTGAAACTAAATACGGCGTCGACAAATATAAAGAATTTCTCAAGAAAATCAGTACCGAGGAAGTAAACTTTTCCCTCCAACCTGTTGATGGAGCACATATTTATTCGGATAGAATTCTTGCCAGGATCGATCAGATTCTTCTTGAAGAATATCTTAATAATGATATGAATGAATTTTTGAAATTAGGAAAGTGGAGTGCTGATAACTTTATTTATCGCTATTTCAGTTTATATGTCGAAAATTCACAACCACATGAATTTTTGGATCAATATGCCCGATTACGGGATTATCTGATTGGTTCGGGGGAGATGACAACCCGGGTTATTGACAAAAATCATGTCAATGTTGCCATTGACTACGGACAAACAATTCCGAAAAGTATTTGTTTGAGTGAGCAGGGATTTCTGGAAGGTGGGTTAGAGCAATGTGGTGCCCGAAATATAAAAATAAAAGAGACAGTTTGTGCCAGTGAGTCAGACACCTTTACTTGCCATTTCGAGATCTCTTTCGATCATAGCTAATTCCTCAAGTTTGGTAATTCTATATTGGAATTCATTTGTAATTCGAAAATTGTGATTATTTTGCCACAGAGACACAAAATGCGGATAGTTTTTACCCTCCCCATCCCGACAAGTCGGG